>JAKBCM010000026.1 GCA_021807845.1 Pseudomonadota bacterium | reverse complement strand
CAATCCCAATGTAATGATAGATTTTCTACCATATTTGTCTGACAGCATGCCAAAAGGGATTTGTAACAAACCTTGGCTAAGACCATAACTGCCTAGGGCTATCCCAATCAGTGTTGGCGTAGCATGATTCAAATCATGAGCATATACCGTAAATACTGGAATCAGCATAAATAACCCCAACATGCGAAATGAAAATAGGGTGGCAATCGGTAATACGCTGTTTAACCAGGATGAATTCATTTGATTTTTATATGTCATACATCAAGATGTGCAGATGGTACAAAGTTCGTGAAGCTTAAACAAGTAGCGAGGGCGAATATTGACAATATAGATAAATAAAGGTAGCTTCACCCCTTTTCATATTGAGCGTTTGTTCATCATGAGTCAAATCCTGACAGGAAAAGTGGCTTTAATCACAGGTGGAGCCAGGGGGATCGGTCGCGCGACTGCCCTGAAATTAGCAAAACATGGCTGTGATGTGGCGATTGTCTATTACAATAGTTCTGATGAGGCCAATACGTTGGTCCAAGAAATCGAGCGCATGGAGCAGCGAGCAATGGCCATTCAAGCTAATGTTGCTGAAAACACTTCTGTTCAGGACATGTTCGTAGCGTTTAAAGCACAGTTTAGCAGGCTTGATTTTCTCATCAGCAATGCAGCCAGTGGGGTATTAAAACCTGCGATGAAAATGTCTACCAAGCATTGGCGTTGGTGTATGGAAACCAATGCATTGGCATTGAATCATTTGGTGGTTGGAGGTTGTGCTTTGATGGCGCCAGGTAGTCGTGTGATTGCACTATCAAGCCTTGGCGCGCATCGCGCTATTCCAAACTATGCATTTATAGGGGCTTCAAAAGCGGCTTTAGAAGCTCTAGTCCGGTCTTTAAGTCTTGAATTGGCAGAAGCAGGTATCAGTGTTAATACGGTTTCAGCAGGTGTTGTGGATACCGATGCATTAAAGCATTTCCCCAATCGCAATGAACTTCTGGATGAATATCAGGCTCATTCTCTCGCGGGCCGTCCCTTAATGCCAGAGGATGTAGCAAATGCCATCTATTTATTGTGTTTACCTGAGGCTGAGATGATTAAAGGACAAACTTTATTCGTAGATGCAGGGTATAGTGTGGTTGGTTGATGAGTCACTACATCAACCGGCAAGAAAGCCTCTGATTTTGTTGATGCCTGATAAATTCGTCGTGATGTTTTTCCCTTGTTTTCAGATGTTCATCTTTTCTATTTTGAAAATAACAGTCATTAAAAAGAGAAAAGCGTGACCATTTCTTGCCTTGTTTGGTTTCAAACTCCAATGTTTGGTCAAACTGTTTGTTGAGCATGATTTCAAACATGATTTTTAAAAAATGCAACGATTGGACACTGTGTGATAAATCTAGCCGCAATAAATTGCATTCGCTATCAAAACCATCGCTGGTAAATTGACTGTCAAGAGAAAGCAGATGATAAGCGTCTAGAAAGCCAAGATCTGGAATAAAGCAAAAATCACAAACTTCCTCCTTATCATTATAAGTAACCATCAGTCCTATGGGTTTTGTATCGTTTTCAAGGCAGGCAAAGTGATTCATATATTTTTCTTTTGCAGTAAAAATATCGTATTTCCTAGCCTTTAAGTCATCATTTTTGTTTTGTATATATAGAATAGATTCTTGGATCCATGAATCCAACTGAATGAGATGATTGATGTAAAAAGCAATATCGGGGATGTGATGATTTAAGGGCATGCGGACCAGTTGCTCCAATGACTCGATTTGTTGCTTCACAAAAGGTGGTGAGAAAAATAAACAAAAGAGTTCTGTTAATTATTTGTTTGCAGAGTAGATGACTTTTTTTGAGTGTTTCGGACTTATTTTTTCTAGTGGGGGCAATGGGAGCGTGGCTATCATGTCATCTACTTTGGTTCGAGAAAGACCTAAAAGATCGCTGGGTTGAAAGGGATGTGCGACCCTTGTTTTCATGGCAATTTTTTGCACTTCAATGCCAGATTTATGATCAAATGGCGCCAAGGGTTTTCCCAACGGATAAGTGGCAAGCTCTTCCATTGATAACAAATGCAACAATGTAACTGCGGTTTCTGCACGGTTTGTACAATATAAATAGAACATCGGATTTTGCTGAAATTTTTCTAAAAACCCATGGCCTAATAAATAATCGATAGCTTCCTTTCTATCTAATTCTAAGGCCACAGATAATGGGTCGCCATCTTTGACTGTCATTGATAGCAGCAAACGAGGATCAGGCGCTTGATAGATAGGCTTCAATAACGGAATCTGTTTAAACCAGGCAGCCAAGAGTGGAATTTCAGTATAAGAGATTTGTGGACCAAAGGAATAAGGCGCATGTTGTTGATAAAGATAATGGACCATCTCCCAATCTTGTTGACTCGTGATATGGTTTAGAACGGTTTTTCCATCCACATCGGTTGCGCCTAAGTTGATGATTGCATTGAGACATGATTCATATAGAAACTCATGGCACTTCGCTTTATATAAAGCCATAAATGGATAATGGTTGTGGGGATGGCCATTGCCAACATGGAGTGAATATCCACGTGCGGTTAGGGTACGAATCATGAGGATATTATTTTTTAGAACGATGTCTATTTTTTCTTGTTCAGAGGTGGTTTTATACGAATCATTATTTGTTTCAGCAGCTTCATGCAGATCGACAGATAATCGGCGAACCAATATGTCTCTTCTAGACTCATTCAATTGAAATCCCAAATCTAGAAATGATTGGAATACCATAGGATTTGCTAGGCACAGGGTTACATCTTTAGGGATTTCGCTATCTCTGTCCGTGAATCGTTGATCTATCAACTCAGCTAATATGATGCCATGCTTTTTAAATTGAGCGACGGTGTCGCTAAGATCCTCATAGTTGGGTGCATGGGTAAAATAGTTATTGATGAAATAAGCACTCAAGAAACGAGTCAAGGTGGGATCCTTGGCGATGGTACAAATTTCAAAAGCAAATAATAAGTTTTTGGTCAAAACAGCATTGTCCAAAAAGGCACACAAAAGAGCTTTGGAAAATTGTTCAGGTGCTTTTTGGTAATAACTGGCCAATAAGCCTTGTATTTGACAGTCTCTGACACTGAACAATAGTCTTTCTACGTCTGCCTCAGTGTTCAGTGGGTGATGATGTGAGAGATAATCAAACGATTGGATCTGCAGAGGATTTTTTTCATCTTGCACGCATGTGGTTTTCACAAAATTACAGCAAGTGATAGGCAAGGATGCCACTGGCATCGTTTTATCAAATAATACTTTGCGATAAGGATAAAATTGCTTGAACATGAACTGTAATACTTCCTCTTTACTCAAGGGTTTTAAAGTATTGGTATCCCTATTTAATAAAAGGTGATGAGGTGAAAATAGAAAAAATTCAGCATTTTGATAGACGAGGCCAATGGATTTGGAAGCTTTTTCTAGCCGAAGATGAATTAAAAAAGGAGTGCCAGGATGGCAAAGCACAAAATCATCGATGATTCGTACGAGCTCATGGATGGCAAAATTCCAACTGATATTCACAGGGCTGCTAAACGCCATCTCTTCTGCAGCGTTAGCTTTGGTTAAAGTCGCATGAAAATTTTTTTCACGCAGCGTATCATTTAGATTTTCTGGAGTAAAAGGGGCTATGAGTCTTGCAAACTCAATGATCTTTTCTCTGGTTGTGATCTTTGCAAAAGCTGGTTTTAAGTTTTGGAAAAAAACTGATTCAGTTTGATGATGAAAGTGATGGATCCAAAGGAGTACCATGGCCAAATGATACGCTTCTTTGGAATGAAGCAGATCAATGGTATTTTCGCCGCGTGAAAGCACATCGCTAATGATGATCATTTGTAAATGGTTAAAAAAAACATCGTGATCAGTGCACTGTTCTTCAACATCCATCGAGGTTGTTTTATCGCCGGTTAATTGGGCTAACGCCTTATCTTTTGCATCCCCTATTTTTTGCACAACGCTGGTGGCAAGCTCTTTTGCTTCCTGGTGTTTATCTGGGTGATACTTTCTCATCAGGCTTTTATAAGCACTAATAATGCCATCTTCCGTGGCATTTTCTGAAATCCCTAAAATCTTATAACTACATGACTCCTGCTGGATGCTTTGTACATAAGTATCTCTGTGTAGAGGTATCTTGGGTGCAGAGAATAAAGTTCGTGGGGCGTCAACACTGGTTCTGGATTGTTGGTGGGCCATAGATTTCATGGACAAGATCCTTGGAGTGGCTTGTAGATGTTTGAACCAACTGTAGTTTTTTTGTAGATGAAAGAAGATTGATTTCATTTGTTCTGACAGGCTTCTTGTTTTATTTTGATGTTGATAAATGGCAAACGACCAATATTAATATAAAGCCCAAGAATAACTAGAAAGCCCGCCATTAATTTCCAGGGTTCTAAGGATTCGCCTAGAATAAGTACGGAGCTTAAAATGGCGATGATAGGGATCATTAAACTGAAAGGTACAACGGTGGCTATGTTGTGTCGACTGAGTAGCCAATTCCATACACCATACCCAACCCAGGTTGAGATATAGACCGTATAAAAGACAGATGAGATGCCTTTCCAGGATAGATGTTGATAGCTGTCCATGATACGACTAGGTCCTTCAACGATAAGAGCGATGAGGAGCATAGGAATACTGGCCACAAAGCTTCCCCAAATGACCAAAGATATCATGTTCACATCGTTCAATTGTTTCGTGATGAGATTACCAGTTCCCCAAGCAGCAGCTGCCCCTAGAATAAAGATAAAGCCCAATGCCGTGATGTTCTGATCGCAATGTAGGCCAATGAGCCCGATCCCTAAAAAAGAAACCAAGGCACCTAAGACTTGTTTAAAGCTGGGTTGTAATTTTAAAAAAAACGCTGCAAAAAACAAACTAAAGAAGACTTGCACTTGGGCAATGACAGAAGCCATTCCTGGGGTCATTCCGAAATAAAGTCCCAGAAATAAACAAGAAAACTGCAAGTCGAACATAATGAGCCCATATAAAATGATTTTTCTCACAGGCGCTTTGGGTGGTTTGATAAAGAAGATAGCCGGAAGACTTGCAAAGATAAATCGCAACGCACATAAAAATAAGGGTGAAATTTCATCGAGCCCCAGTTTTAGAAAAATAAAATTAATGCCCCAAACTACGGCAACTAAGACAGCTAATAACAAATGAGTAAAAGGCATGGTCAACTCCGCTAAATTTGTGTCTATTTTAGAGCTATTTGTAGAAAAAGTAAAAAATAATGATACTCAAGGAAACTTCCCACCACGTCATCCAACACAGTGAGGGATCCAGAAAATGGCGCATATTAAGTTAATGTAAAAAATACTTGTTGTATCTTTCGCTACTGTAAAAATCGTGCCACTGCAAGGAGATCCCTCGTTGTGCTCAGGATAACGTGGGGAGTTAAGACGCTCACGCAATGATAAGGTAACCATGGAATACAGCAAGGCCTCTTGAAATTACAAAAATCGCTACTATATTGAAAAATGTACTTTCAAACTCAACTTATAATTCAGGAGGAATGATGAATATCATCAGACGTGATTTTTATCCATTGCAAAAAGAATTAACCAGCCTTTTTGAAAATTTTTTGAAGGCACAACCTGATGACACTTCTTTTGTCGATACTGGTTCTTGGGCACCAGCTGTTGATATCAAAGAAGAAAAGGATAGGTTTCTAGTGATTGCGGATGTCCCTGGGGTGAAAATAGAAGACATTCATATTTCTTTGGAAAATAATATCTTAACCATTCATGGTGAACGACGTCTTGAAAAAAAGGAAGAAAAGGAAGGTTACTCAAGAATAGAGCGTTTGCAAGGGCAATTTTATCGCCGATTCAATCTACCACAAACAGTTGATGAGGCCAAAATACAGGCCAAATGTAAACATGGGGTACTAGAAATAGCGATTCCTAAGCGCAAAGAAGCGATTCAAAAGAAAATAGAAGTCAAGATAGAGTCATAGATCACTCAATAGTCACCATGATTTAGCCTAAAGGTTAAATCATGGTGAGCAGTTCCTCATTGAAACTTTATTTGGTGCATGAGGTGAATACTGACAAGAAAATTAGTGTTCCAAAGGAATAGCTTTACCTATCCGAATAACAACTGGTTTCTTATTTTGGTTCTCGAGCTGCAACCAACTGAGGCGCCTCTTCTTGGATCCTTTTAAAAACTGGTAAGAAGCACCTTCATTGAATGCAAATTACAATATATTGAGCAAGGTTCGACAGGCCAAAACTTGACCTTTGAAGGTACTTTGAAGAATAGCTTGACCTTGCCAATCTGTTATTTTCCCACCTACGCCTTCAATAATAGGAACCAAGGCTGCTACATCATAAAATGCTAAATCTGCTTCTAAAATGAGATCAATAAAGCCACTTGCCAGTAACCCATAGGCATAGGCATCCCCGCCATAGGTGCAAATGGCGCTTTTTGCGAGGGCTTTTTGATACATGCAGATTTCTTCTGCAGTCTTAAACATCTGGGGTGTTGTAGAACTAAAGCGGATCTTGTTTTCCAAAGGTGGTGCAAGTTTAGGTATGGGTTCGCCATTAAATAGACTACGAGAGCCTCTTATTCCTAACCATCTCTCGTCAAGGATAGGCTGAGATATCAGTCCTAACAGAGGTTTGTCATCTTGCAATAACGCTATCAAAGTACAAAAACTTGGCTTGCCACTTAAAAAACTATTGGTGCCATCAATGGGATCTAACACCCAAGTATAACCTGATTCACTCTTTCGATTATGGTATTCCTCACCCAAAATGCCATCTCTGGGATGATGCGTTTCTAAGTATGAGCGCATCGCTTGCTCTATGACTAAATCTGCTTGACTGACTGAAGAGCCATCTATTTTAAAGGATGGCCGAAGGGGTTTTCGAAAAAATTGTTTTGCCAAATCGCTGGCAATGTCTGCCAGATGATTTGCGGTATCTGCCCATTTATTTTCCATAAAGCACTTGACAAGTTAATCACTGTGCTAATATGATAGCACAATAGTTCGTTATAACACCAGAGGCCATATCATGACAGAACCACAAATTAGAATTGCGCTGCAAAAGACAGGCAAATTAGCGATTGAAAGCCAGGATCTATTAAAGCAGTGTGGATTTCAGATAAAAGCCTGTGCCAATCAATTGTTGGTGCAGGATGCCCGGTTTAACATCGCATTTATCTTTGCTCGTGATGATGATATTCCGGGGTTGTTGGCCAGTCAGGTCTGTGACTTAGGAATTATTGGGCAGAACTTACTGAAAGAATATTCTCTTGGTTCTCCACAGCGCGCTATGGCTCTTGAAACCATTATGCCGCTTGGTTTTTCAAAGTGTCGTTTAAGTCTTGCAGCACCTCATGGGATGGTGTTTAAGACACCAGGAGCGCTTTCTGGGATGCAGATTGCAACGTCTTATCCTTATGTGCTTGGCCAATATTTAAAAGACAACCAAATTGATGCAGAAATTATTACCATGCATGGCTCAGTTGAATTAGCGCCAAGCCTTGGATTGGCTGATCTTATTTGTGATCTCGTATCGAGTGGCGCCACTTTAAAAGAAAATGGTCTAGATGAACAGGAAACCATTATGGATTCTGAAGCCGTTTTAGTGGCAAGCCGGGTTGCTATCCTTGAAAAAAAGGACTTTATCGAACGATTGGTTTTGCGGATAAAAGGAGTCAATAGCGCTAAGAAAAACAAGTATGTAATGTTGCATATTGATAAGACAAAACTCAATGAACTCTCTGATATTTTACCAGGCGATGAATTACCAACTGTGTTGGCCTTGCAAGGTTCTGAACATAAAGTAGCTGTTCATGTGGTCAGTCATGAAGATATCTTTTGGGATACTTTAGAAAAATTAAATGCCATTGGTGCCAGTTCCATTTTGGTGTTGCCTATCGAAAAAATGCTAGGTGAGGTGCAAAGATGAAGATGATCCAGTGGGAAGCAGAGGGAAGTAGCGCGAAAGAATTGCTTTTTAGCAGAGGAGACAGTAGTCAAGAAAGCATACACATCAATAATTCTGTCCAAGCCATTCTTGCCGAGGTGAAAGAGAAAGGAGATGAAGCACTCAAACATTATACTCATTTGTTTGATAAAGTCTTGGTCAAAGATTTTGCCCAGGGGGTGTTGGATTGGGATGAAAATAAAATCTCTCTCTCTGATAGAAAAGCCATTGATGAGGCTTATCAGAATATTTATCGTCTTCATGTTTTGGATAAGCCCAAAGGGTTTTCTGAAGCCTCTCAAGGGATTGAAATAGAAAAGATTTATCGTCCGATTAACCGAGTTGGGCTATACATTCCTGGGGGCTCTGCCCCTTTGGTATCTAGTGTGTTGATGTTAGGGGTGCCTGCGCAAATTGCAGGATGTCAGCAAGTGGTGATGATAACGCCACCCAACCTAAAAGGTGAGATACAACCCGCTATTTTTTATGCGGCAGCAAAGTGTGGGATTCGCACCCTATTTTCTATAGGGGGCGCCCATGGGATTGCTGCTTTGGCCTATGGTACCGAATCCATTCCAAAAGTGGATAAGATTTTTGGTCCGGGCAATCGATATGTCATGGAGGCCAAAAATCAGGTCTCAAAAGATCGAAATGGTGCCAGCATCGATATGCCAGCAGGTCCTTCAGAAGTGATGATCATTGCTGACAATGATGCCTCTCCTACATTTGTTGCAGCGGATTTATTGGCCCAAGGCGAACATGATATGGATGCAAAATGTGTGTTGCTCACAACCAGTCAACCATTTGCAGCCCAGGTTTTTGATGAAGTTCTCAGGCAGAAATCTTTATTACAGCGCAAAACCCAATTAGAAGGATCTTTGAAAGGTTGTCTTTTGATAGTGGTTTCTGATCTGAAGAATTGTTTTTCCATTGCAAATGACTATGCGCCTGAGCATTTGATTCTGCACTTAAATAACCCCAGGCAATATGTTGATCAGATTCAAACCGCAGGTTCCGTATTTCTTGGCCCATGGACACCTGAAGCCTTTGGTGATTATGCCAGCGGGACGAACCATGTGTTACCCACAATGGGATATGCCAAGACTTATAGTGGACTTGGTGTGAATCAGTTTATGACTTCTTTCACCATACAAGAAGCGAGTCGACTTGGATTTTTGACATTAGCACCGACGGTTGAGAGGCTTGCTGCATTAGAAACGTTAGATGCTCATCAACAATCAGTGATATTGCGTCGTCAACAAATAGAGAGAGAAACATCATGAGCGATTTATTGTCACTGGTCAGACCTGAGATCCTTGAACTAGAAAGTTATCGTTCAGCCAGAGGGGAGGTGCTTGGGTATGACTTGATTCAATTGGATGCCAATGAAAGTCCTACTCCTCCTTTTGGGGCGCGTATGGATTTGTCACTCAATCGTTATCCTGAACCACAACCCTTCCTGCTTAAGAAAAAATTAGCAGATTTATATGGGGTTAATGATGAACAACTACTCATCACGCGTGGCATGGATGAAGGCATCGATCTATTGATTAGGACTTTTTGTAAACCTTATCAAGATAAGATAGTGGTGACGCCACCAACTTTTGGGTTTTATGAGGTGGCAGCAAGAATCAATGGTGTTGGAATTGTCCGAAGCTTTCTCAATGCAGAATCAGGATTTATGCCTGATTGGCAAGCATTAAACGAGATGGATGGCGCAAAGCTCATTTTTCTATGTAATCCTAATAATCCTACTGGTAGTGTGATTTCTATAGATCAGATTGAAGCTTTATGTATAGCGCAAAGAAATCGCGCTATTATTGTGGTCGATGAAGCTTATATTGAGTTTGCAGATATTGTTTCAGCGACTCGACTTTTAGGGCAGTGTGATAATTTGGTGGTGTTAAGGACCTTATCCAAAGCACATGCTTTGGCGGGGGCTCGTATAGGTACGGTGATTGCATCTTCTCTCATCATATCTTTTCTTAAAAAAATCATGCCACCTTACCCTTTATCATCGTTGAGCATTCAAGCAGCATTAGATGCTTTAAGTCCTATCGGTTTGCAAATCAGTAAAAAACGAATCTTAGATGTGCAAAAAGATCGTGAAGCGTTGTACTTGCGTTTGCAGAAATTACCAAATTTGGTAGCTATTTATCCCAGTGCAGCTAACTTTATTTTGATTCAAGTCGCCAATGCTGATTTGTGTTACCAATCGTTAAAAAACCAGGGTATTTTGGTGCGGGATCGCTCCTTTGATGTGCCCGACAGTTTGAGGATCACAGTGGGTTCCCCTTTAGAAAATGAGCTCCTATTAAGCGCATTAGGACTAGTGGCCACTTTGCCATCAACGTCACGACAAGCCTCCTTTCGGAGGCAAACAGCAGAAACAGATGTCTTTGTTGCACTCACATTAGATGAACGAGGAGAGGCCAAAATCAATACAGGCATTGGTTTTTTTGATCATATGCTGATGCAAATTACCAAGCATAGTGGGATCAGTATGTTTATTGAGGCATTGGGTGATCTGCACATTGATGCACATCATACCGTGGAAGATGTGGCGATTACGTTTGGCTTTGCTTTAAAAGAAGCCTTAGGATCTAAAAAGGGAATAACACGGTATGGGTTTGTGTTACCGATGGATGAAGCTTTAGCCGAAGTATCTATTGATCTCAGTGGTCGTGGTTTTTGTCAATTCAATGGGGTATTGCCAACAACGATGCTAGGCGATTTTCCAACGGAGATGGTGGTTCATTTTTTTCAAAGTTTGGCCAGTCAATTGGGCGCTGCTATTCATCTGACGGTGAAAGGTGAGAACACGCATCACATGGTTGAAAGTTGTTTTAAATCATTTGGTCGAGCACTCAAACAAGCCATCACACAAAATGGCCAACAGCTGCCATCTACCAAGGGGGTTTTATGACCAATATTGTTATTATAAAAACAGGTGGGTCTAATTTCGCCTCCATACAAAGTGCACTTTGCCGACTAGGCTATCCGAGTCAGGTGACCGATGAGCATGATCTCATCTTACAGGCCACGCATGTGATTTTACCGGGAGTGGGGGCAGCAGGTTATGGCATGCGTACGCTGCAAAACAAAGGATTAGATGAGATTATCCCATCTCTAACTCAGCCTGTATTAGGGATTTGTCTTGGCATGCAAATGCTTTGTGCATACTCCGCAGAGGATGAAACGATTTGTTTAAATATTATTCCACTTTCGGTGAGTGCTTTGATGGGAGAGCGTATTTATCCTCACATGGGGTGGAATCAAATCACTTCTTGTGAAGACAAAGTACCTTTGTTGCAAGGAATTTCACCAGAGAGTGATTTTTATTTTGTTCATAATTTCGCGCCAGAGATAGATGCGTCTTATACCAAGGCCGTCTGTGATTATGGCCACCCTTTTTCGGCACTGATTCAGCACAAGAATTTTTTTGGGGTGCAATTTCATCCTGAAAAATCCGGAGAGAAAGGTGCGCTGGTTTTAAAGAATTTTATAGAGGGGTTGTCAAATGAACATTATTCCTAGTATCGATTTGATAGAGGGCGCATGCGTTAGGTTAACTCAAGGGGATTTTTTGCGTCAAACCACTTATTCGTGTTCTCCTGTTGAGATGGCAAAACGGTTTAAAGCCGAAGGAGCTCAGTTTTTGCATGTGGTCGATCTCTTAGGGGCAAAAGACGGTGCAATGAGACAATTAGATTGGATAAAGTCTATTGTGGATGGTTTCGGTGAAGGCATACAAGCCGGAGGAGGGATCCGAACGAAAAGCGATGCTGATGCTTTATTTAAGTGTGGGGTATCACGCGTGGTGATTGGAACACAGGTGATCACTCATCAACAGGATCTGAGTACATGGATAAAGGCGTATGGTGTTTCACGCTTGGTTTTTGCTTATGATTTTAAGATGTATGATGATATGCCCTATGTTATGAGCCGAGGGTGGCAAACAAAAAGTCCTTATATGTTGTGGGATTTGTTGTCGAATTTGCCTGATAACGCACACGTTGTGTGTACAGATGTCGGTCAAGATGGGATGCAACAAGGACCTAATGTAGCAATCTATCAAGATATCATCAATCGATATCCTAAGCTTTTGCTACAGGCATCAGGTGGGGTGAGTGCCATAAACGATATTCGTGCTTTGAAACAAATGAAACTGGACGCTTGTATTATTGGCAAGGCTTTGTATGAAGGGTGCTTTCAATTAGCGGAGGCTCTCTTATGCTAAAGCGACGAATTATTCCTTGTTTGGATGTTGCCAACGGGCACGTGGTAAAAGGCGTAGCCTTTGCAAATCATGAAGTGGTGGGTGATATCATAACGCTCGCAAAAACCTATCAGAACGCGGGCGCGGATGAATTGGTCTTTTATGATATTTTGGCCAGCTGTGAGGGAAGATCACTGGATTGTTATTGGGTGGAGCACATTTCTCGTCATCTCAGTATCCCTTTTTGTGTCGCAGGTGGGATACGGAGTATCCAAGATGCAGAAGATATTTTTGCCGCTGGCGCTGATA
>JAKBCM010000166.1 GCA_021807845.1 Pseudomonadota bacterium | reverse complement strand
TATATAATTTTCTATGTGTGTTATTCTAATTGACGCTCTCTTTTTATCAGTTTTGGTGTTGGCGCAAATGATTTAGCCAACGTCATGAGTACCACTATGGGTTCAAAAGCGGTTACCGCAAAACAAGCGATGTTAATTGCGATTATTTTTGAATTCGCTGGGGCGTTTTTAGGAGGCAACGGGGTTACTGAAACCATGCGTGATGGGATCATTAATACCAGCCAACTGTCTGGACAACCATTAATACTGGTTGAGGGCATGCTGGGGGTATTATTGGCATGCACCATCTGGATGAACCTTGCCAGTTATATTGGGGTTCCAGTATCCATTACCAATGCGTTAGTAGGTTCTATGGTTGGTTTTGGCACCGTAGTGCTCGGTCCCGATGCCATTCATTGGAATCAAGTGTACCACATAGCTATAGGCTGGGTGACCTCCCCTCTTCTTGCCGGGATCACAGCTTTCGCTTTATTTTCAAGTATTCAGCAATCCATTTTTGTTAAAAGTGATCCTTTGGAAAAAGCGAAACTGTTTATCCCCATATACCTCTTTCTTATTGGCTCCATTCTTTCCTTTATCACCGTATTTAAAGGATTAAATAATTTTCATATTCATCTGAATTTTAAACAAGATCTTGCGGTAACCTTAGCCAGCAGTATCACCATTACCATCCTTGGTATGTTGTTTATTAAACATCTTCCTGAGCGACCCAATATGAGACGTCGAGAGCGGTTTCTACAGGTTGAAAAATACTTTGCTGTGCTCATGGCAATGACTGCGTGTGCAATGGTATTTGCGCATGGTTCAAACGATGTGGCATTAGCCGTTGGTCCACTGAGTATTGTTTATAGTTTGGTGATCCATACACACCAGCCGTTTGGGGCACTTGATTATCCCTCATGGATTATTTTATTAGGATGTGTTGGGGTGGTCAGTGGATTACTGATGTATGGTAGAAAAGTCATTGAGACAGTTGGTAGCTCTATCACTGCATTAACGCCCAGTCGCGCTTTTGCCGCAACGCTTGCTGCGGCAACTGCGGTTGTTGTGGCCACAAGCTTTGGTATCCCAGTTTCTGCAACTCAAACCCTAGTAGGTGCTGTGCTCGGTGTTGGCTTGGCACGCGGTATCGGCGCGTTGAACCTCATTGTCATTCGTAATATTTTTACTTCCTGGATTTTAACATTACCTGCAGCTTCTTTATTAACCATCTGTTCATATAAGATATTGCATGCATTTTTGGGTTAAAGCGGTAAAGTCACTTATCCCGCTTGCAGGATAAAGTTAAGGTAAAGGATATGTTTCACGCACTTTTCCCCCCTCACCCCCACGCTACGCGCAGCGGAGAGGGGATCTTAATCTACAGCCGTGATAAATCATTGTCGACAGGGGCTAAAACTCTTCCCAGATTTCTTTGGTGTGTTTATTAGGATCTGCTTCATCTCGAAGCGCCGCAATCCGTTGATGTTTTTTGATTTCCTTGATTTGTGATGGTGACTTTTCATGGGTCGCGTCATATAGATATAAAAAGCGATCGTATGGACTCACATAGGCTTTGTCGATGTCATGTAAATTTTTTGGTTTATTATGCATCAGTTTTCCTCGTTAAATGAGCAGGGCATGATCAAAACTCTCATTTTAAACAGACCCAAAGAATGCTAGCAATTTTATCGGGTTTTCATTAAAGTTACCATCCATTGTTCCAATCTGAGAGTGATTCACCATGTCCATTAAAAAAGCCGAATTACACGTCCATCTAGAGGGCACCATTTCTCCGACCTTAGCTTATCAACTGGCAAAACGTAACCAATTATCCATACCTGAGCATTTGATTGCTCCTGACGGAGAAAGTTATTTGTCGCGTGATTTTCTTCATTTTCTCCAAGTATATGACACGCTGGCAGCGCTGATTAAAACCCCGCGTGATTATTATGATATTACTTTTGACTACCTACGCGCCAATGCGCTGGAAAATACCATCTATGTTGAGATGATGTATTCCCCTGATCATGCAGAACAAGCAAGTGGGATCCCATCCATAGAGCATTTACACGCCATTCAACAAGCGATTGATGATGCAAACTCACAATTTGGAATTGTAGGACGCATCATTTTAACGGCCGTTCGTCATTTTGGCTCGGACGCTGCCATTCGTGTTGCCAAAGAGATAAGCAAAGCCACCGTCCCATGTGTCACAGGCTTTGGCTTAGGTGGGGATGAAATTAATTTTCCGCCCAAATTATTCAAAAAAGCATATCTTATTGCTGCGGATGCTGGGTTATCTTGTACAGTACATGCTGGTGAATTTGCACCAGCTAGTGGTATGCAGGAGGCCATTGAACATTTACCCATTCAGCGGATTGGACATGGTGTGCAAGCCATCCATTCGCCTGAGACTTTAGACATTCTCAAAGAGAAAAATATTGCACTAGAAGTATGCCCGTCTAGTAATATCAAACTGGGACTTTTTACTGATTTTAATCACCATCCTTTTCCCAAACTATTAGAAGCGGGCATTAAAGTAAGCCTCAATTCAGATGATCCTCCTTTCATGAGCACCACTTTAGCCAAAGAGTACCAACTTGCCCAACAAGCTTACCACTATTCGGATCAAGAGATGGAAAAGATTACGACAATGGCGATTGATTGTGCCTTTGTAGATGAACAAACAAGACAGGCGCTCTATGCAAAGATATGAGTGTTCGGTGAACTAGGGTGAATGGTTGCATTCACCCTCTCTTTCAAGCCACCTCTTCCATATATTCGCGTAATTTTTTCATGGCATTTTTTTCTAGCTGACGCACACGTTCTGCTGACACGCCATATTTCTCTGCTAAGGCATGCAACGTGACGGCTTTATCATCCA
>JAKBCM010000165.1 GCA_021807845.1 Pseudomonadota bacterium | reverse complement strand
ACGTCGAGCAAGTCACATCCATCACCTGCCAATCATCCTGACGAGAAGAGAGTGTGGCAAGAGTGGTATCGATATCGTGACTATAGATTGCTGTCGTACCGGCTAAGTATTTTCTATCCCATTCTGGGATCTCATTGGACATTGAGGGTTGAGATAGTAACGTAGGTGCAATATCTAAAGGCAGATTGAGCGATGGGGCTACATGAATATTTAAGGTTACATGATATTTTTGACTCAAATCAAAGATCTGGGCCCACTCATTTTCATTGAGATCTTGGGTGAGATTAATATCCATGGTTTGGTCTTGATATGCCTCAAGAAGACCTGGCATGTTATAGAGCTTTTTGTTCTCGCCGTCATATTGATATTGAATAGAGAAGTTCGGAAAGACGCCTGGATTTAAGACCAAAGCACCTGGTTTTAATCCTCGCTCCCACGATACACCTTGAGTAAGTGCTTGCCATTCATAACCATCATGCTTGATGAGTTTAAGCGTCGGTGGGATTTTAATCTCGTAGCCATCTTGTTTAATACAGCCTTGGATATAGGCTTGACGCCAGAATAAATTGAAGTCTTCATCTTCCCAAGGGCCATTTTGTATTTCAATTGGCAGCCCAGATTTGATTGCGTGCTCTAACTCACCTTCAACAAAATAAAGTCCATCTTCCTGAATAGCCCAGTAGCCAATCAGCCTCTCTTGCCAATCCCCTCCGTGGTATAGATTGATCACGGTTGTATTTGTATCGAATGATGTTTTGTCACAGACCACAAAAGAAGGAAGAAAATCGTTTAGTTGTGTTCCATTGAGTGGGCATTTTTCAACTTTGTCGAACCGTGAATAAAAGTCCTCCCCTTCATAACAATCAGGCTTATGCCGATTGAGGAGACCAATAACCAGCGTTTCCTTTGACAAAGGCGTTCCATCGGCAAAACGTTCATCGTCCAATAGGGTATTTAAGCGCACTAAATCATCGTCATCAAAATTTGCGTAATTGACTAACAAGACCGGTGGATTGGCAACATCATAGGACTGCGTTAAAAATTGATGTAAGGGTCCACCTCGACCACTGAACGATAGGCCCTTGTTGCTCCCTGAAACACGCTCTATAAATGTACTAAAACAAACCAAATCATCTGGTGAATGAATATAAAAATAGGGCACTGATGATTGTATACAATAATGTTGCAGGGTTAATTGCATGTTTTGTACGTCAAAAGATGATGTCAATTCAATCAGTCTTTTTTGAGTCTGTTGAGGTTTGGTTAAATATTGACAATAACTCCTCACTGAGCTGAAATAAGATGATTGTTTATTCCAAGTCTCTAGTGCCTTTTCATAGGGATTCTCTTCTAATTTGTGTTTTGATAAATCAGCTTCAGCCTGTGGTTTTATCACGGTCACCTGAGCTGGATAGCCTCCCAAGTCAATTCGTCGCCATATACCATCTACTTCTATATCTACAAAAGCGTGAACATCATTAAGAACCACTCGGGTAGGAATGTTTGGAAATTTTTTCTGCATTTGTCTTTTAAAGGCAATAGCGCGATGACGACAAGCCCCTTTCCGTTGCTGCAAAATACTTTGTATATAATCCTCGCCGGTGGGGTTGGGACTATCAATGGTTAATGGGCCCTCTCCATAAGAAAGGGTATCAGCGATTAAATCAATAATGGGAGCAGGAATAGGATTGGGGACAATAGGATCCATTTTTGTCTTGATAAGAAATTCCAATTGCACCTGAGTTGGCTGTTCACTGCGAATATAATACATGTGATCACGATTGGAGTAGCGGATTTCAACTGGTGCGCCATCTGGGTGTAGATAAAAATCAGTCATAACCTCATAGGGTGACAAAGATGCGATTGCTTGCCATTCAGAGGTTAAGGAAAAGCGCTCTATACCCATCATGTAAATCTCATCTTGGCTAGATGCTGCTTTTTGTCTGCCCACCTCTGCAATATTTGGGGTATATGTGATCTCACAAGGAACCAAATCAAGAGGTTCATGGTTGGTTAAAATGAACGCATCAGATATATCACAGGGATTAGGATTTACCTCAAGGTGGCTATAAGTTCTAAGCCGATAAGAATGGACTGGCGGATCCTCAATCCTATGATCCAACGAGTAAAAATACTTCGACACGACAAAATGCACATCTGGATCATTTGTCGTATTTGCATCCATTTTTTCATCTTTATCGAACCGTTGAGGAATGCTTTCCGTATTGGCTCTTTGCATCTGATATAACTTTGCAATTTTTGGCGTAGCATTTATGATCACTTCTATGTTATCAGGATTATCCATCTCACAATTGAGAGCAAACTCGTGTAGGTCTGGCAAAGAAAAAGTGTTTTGCAAGATGTCTTTTGACTGAACATATGCACTTTCTAGAATAAGCTGTTTCAGTCTTTTGGTTTTTTCTAAAAATCGCTGTAAATCGGTTACCTGAATCGCATTATTAGTCAAATCCAATGATTCAAGATGTGATAGGTTTTTCAATGCTCTGGCAATGATTGCCACATCATAATTATCAAAACAAAGCTTCTTCAATTTTCGTGCGGTTGATAAAAGTTTCACTACGGATTTTTGAGGTATTTCACTCGATTTCGCTCTAAAATTTTCAAGCTGTTGAAGGTGGATATCGTTCGTACAAAAATCACTGAGAACATTGCATTCGTCTAAATATAGTGTTTTTAGTTTTGAGGTATTTTGCAACAGAAAATTTAATTCCCATCCCTCTATCTGACTCTCTTCGAAGAGTAACTCTTCCAACTCACATTGAGGAACCCTCCAGTTGTAAATTTGCATTATCATTAAGGCCATAAATTTGCATAATAGATTTACCCATCAAGCATATGATTTTTTGTTTAATGTCAGTCCATCCCTGAATAATTTTTTG
>JAKBCM010000025.1 GCA_021807845.1 Pseudomonadota bacterium | reverse complement strand
AAGATAAGTTATTAAGTTAAATTGGTCATAGGAAATCACATGAGTAAGATCCATAAACATAGGGTTGATTATTCCAAGAAAATGATCATCCTTGGATTTGGTAGTGTTGGTCAGTCAGTGTTGCAAATGATGTTTCATCATCTCAATATACCTACGTCACAGGTGACTATCATCAGTAAGAATGAGGACGGACTAGCCATTGCTCGTGCATTGGGTGTTTCTCTGCAAGTCATTGAAATTAAACAACAGAATTACGAAGATATGCTTGGTAATCAGTTGCAAGAGGGTGATTTTTTACTCAATTTATCGGTAGATATTGCAAGTGTTGATTTGATAAAACTCTGTCAGAGAAAAGGCGCACTTTATATTGATACCTGTACAGAACCTTGGGCCGGTGGTTATGTCGATCAAAAATTACCTTTGGGATCACGTACGAATTACGCGCTTCGCCATTTAGCGCTCAGTCTTAAAAAGGATGGGAAGCCTACTGCTGTTATCACTCATGGGGCAAATCCAGGGCTTGTATCACACTTCATGAAACAAGCTTTATGGACTATGGCTCTTGATCAGGGACTCAGCCAAGCACGACCCAACACTTCAGCACAATGGGCCAGTCTTGCGAATACACTCGGCGTAAAAGTGATACAAATTGCTGAGCATGATACACAAACGACCAAAGAACCAAAGGCACAGGGAACTTTTATCAATACGTGGTCAGTTGATGGATTTCTCAGTGAGTGCGTACAACCTGCAGAGTTAGGATGGGGAACTCATGAGCGTCATTGGCCACAGGATGCTCATCACCATGAATTTGGAGAGAAATGCGCTATTTATCTCGAGCGTCCGGGGGCAAGTATTCGAGTGAGAACTTGGACGCCTAGTTGTGGTCCACAACATGGATTTTTAATTCCCCACGCAGAGTCCATCTCTATTGCAAACTATTTAACTTTGAAAGATAAAGACGATATTTGTTATCGACCTACTGTACATTATGCCTATGTACCTTGTCCTGATGCTATTCTTTCTCTTTATGAATTATTTGGTAAAGAATGGACTCCGCAACATAAAAAGCACATCATTTTTAATGAAATTATCCATGGTATAGATGCTTTAGGTGTTTTGCTCTTGGGGAATAAAAAAGGAGCTTATTGGTATGGTTCTGAACTTTCTATAGAAGAAGCACGCAAACATGTCCCTTATCATAACGCCACCAGCCTTCAAGTGGCCATTGGGGTGATTGCTGGGGTCATTTGGGCTATCGAGCATCCAAACAGAGGGGTGGTTGAACCCGAAGATATTGATGATGATTATATCATGAACATTGCGCGGCCTTATTTAGGTAAGGTTGGGGGTGTTTATTCGGAGTGGAGTCCTTTGCAAAACAGAGAGCAATTGTTTGTAGAAAAAATGGATCACAGCGATCCATGGCAGTTTCTTAACATTCGGGTGGAGTATTAGGGCCTGTCGAAAATGACTTTTCTCCTAACATGCTTCGGATTCTAATCGTAAAATATCCATGCTGGCAATAATAAGCGCATCGATGATGCCAGCTTCTCTGTCTGAATGGCCGGCATCACGCACGATACGGATCTGAGAAGCAGGTAATGATTGATAAAGTTGCCAAGCACCTGCTAAGGGACAGACCATATCATATCGTCCGTGAATCAGATAACAAGGGATATGGCGAATCCTGTGGGTATTGTTAATGATTTGATCATCATTGATAAAATACTGATGTTGAATGAAATGAGACTCAATGGTTGCCAATCCAAGCGCAAAATGAGGGTCGCTATATTGATCAATGACATTGACATGAGGTTGTAAGCTGCTGCAACGAGCTTGCCATAAAGCCCAGTTTTTAGCACTAGCCATCCGCAGCAGTTCATTTGATCCCTGTAAGCATTTACTGTAATAAGCTGGGATGTCATTGAGTTCATTCAAAGGAATACCACTGATGAACTCTTGCCAATAATCGGGATAGATTTGACGAGCGCCTTTATTGTAAAACCACAGGATGTCTTCTTTTCTGCCTAAATAGATTTGATGCAACAATAATGCTTTGATTTGTTGAGGAAAACGCTCAGCATATAGAAGGGCAAGTAAAGAACCCCAACCACCACCAAAAAGTACAAAACTGTCGATATTTAAATAGTCTCTGATGGCATCAATGTCATCGATGAGTGCTTCAGTGTTGTTGTGTTTTAATTCAGCATGAGGAGTAGAGCGCCCACAACCACGCTGATCAAAAATGATGATACGATAATGTTCTGGATCAAAAAAGCGACGTAGTTGAACATCTCCCCCTGCGCCAGGCCCTGGATGGAGTACAATAACCGGCATACCTTTTGGATTTCCCGTCTCTTCGATGTACAGAACATGAGGTTTACCGACAGAAAATTCATGGGTGATGTAGGGTTTGATAGCAGGGTAGAGCGTGTGCATAAAACATCCCTATTATGATATTCAATGTTGATTCTATTGTACCTGAAGAAATTGTAATTGTGTCGTTGATCTATTATTGATCATAAAATAAATTTATTTATAATTGTGTACTATAATTGCTCTGTGTAATGCATAAACTAACATTAAGGAGGATACCATGAATACACGCAAGTTGCGTTTTTCAGGGTTATTGCAGGCCGTTATGATAGCTGGAGTGATAGGGTTATCCGTCAGTTATACATCTACAGCTAATGCTGCCAATGGTTGCGGATTTGGATGGCATAGAACTGGATGGGGTAATTGTGTACATAATTATCCAGGGAGATGGGCACATGGTTTCCATGGTTACCATGGAAGATGCTGGTATAACCGTTGGGGTGTTCAACGTTGTTATTGATCATACAGCTGTAAATCACACCCGGGTTTGATGACCCGGGTTTTTTTTTAGGTTCCCTTTGCATTGACTCATGAATGAAAGATAATGTGCTGATTTTATTTTTTGGGAATATGCATGACGAATGCACTATGGTTGGAAGGATTGAATGAACAGCAACAGCTTGCTGTAACACTACCTGCGGGAAACGCTCTGGTATTGGCAGGCGCTGGCAGTGGTAAAACTCGAGTTTTGGTGAGTCGCATTGCATGGTTGGTGGAGGTTCTTCACTTATCTCCTCATGCGATATTAGCGGTGACCTTTACCAACAAAGCGGCTGGTGAAATGAAGTCTCGTCTTAGCCAGTTGCTTTCTTGTCCGATACAAGGGTTATGGGTGGGGACGTTTCATGGCTTGTGTCATCGCCTATTACGCAGGCATTATCTTGAAGCACGACTGCCTGAACATTTTCATATTCTTGATAGTGAAGATCAAGCACGATTGCTGAAACGTGTGATCACCTCTTTGAATTTAGATATCGACCAATGGCCGGTCAAACAAGCCCAATCTTTCATTAATAGCAATAAAGATGAAGGCTTACGTGCAAGCCATGTTCATGTCAGCTCTTATGGCCCTAGTCGCACTTTACAGCGCATTTATAAAGCTTATGAAGATGCATGCCAAGCTGCAGGCGTGATTGATTTTGCTGAAATTTTACTCAGAAGTCATGAGTTGTTGCGAGATAATCCGCATATTCTTTCACAGTATCAACAACGGTTTCAGGCGATCTTGGTGGATGAATTTCAAGATACCAATACCATTCAATATGCTTGGATCAGATTATTGGCAGGCACGAGTATGACGGTGATGGCAGTTGGTGATGATGATCAATCAATTTACGGGTGGCGAGGGGCAAAAATTGAAAATATTCAACGATTTTCTCGCGATTTCAATCATACAGAAATCATTCGTTTGGAACAGAACTATCGCTCTACATCCACGATATTAAATGCCGCAAACGCATTGATCATCAATAATCGTTCACGCATGGGGAAAGATCTATGGACAGAGAGCAAAAAGGGCGAAAAAATCCTTCTTTATAGTGCGTTTAACGAGTTGGACGAAGCACGTTTTGTGAGCGATCGTATTCTCCTGGCTATGGAGTCAGGATATGATGCTGATAAAATTGCTATTTTGTATCGCTCTAACGCACAATCACGGGTGCTAGAAGAGGCATTATTGCGCGCAGGGATTGCCTATCGCATTCACGGTGGGATGCGCTTTTATGAACGTTCAGAAATCAAAGATACGCTCGCTTATTTACGTCTCTTGGCTAATCCAAAAGATGATACAGCGTTTGAACGCGTGATTAATTTCCCTGCTCGGGGTATTGGTGAAAAAACCTTAGAGGAGTTGCGACATCGTTCACGTAGTCAACAAATGTCTATGTGGGATGCCGCAGAGCAATTGTTAATAGAAGGGCAATTACCTACGCGAGCTCTCAGTGCGTTAGCACAATTTATCGATCTTATCCGGCAATTAAAAAGTCAAACCGCTTCATGTCCGTTGGAGGAGCAAATCAAGGAAGTGATAAGGATGAGCGGATTGGAAGCTCATTTTGCCAAAGAAAAAGGAGACAAATCTGAATCTAGGCTAGAAAATTTACAGGAATTGGTCAATGCGGCCACCCAGTTTCGTTATGATGAAGATGAGGAAGAGTCATTGCCCATCCTTATGGCATTTTTGGCTTATGCGTCTTTAGAGGCAGGGGAAATGCAAGCTGAACAATATGAACGCCACGTCCATCTGATGACTCTCCATGCAGCGAAAGGACTTGAATTTCCTTTGGTGTTTTTGGTTGGCTTGGAAGAGGGTGTATTTCCAGGGAAACAATCAATAGAAGAACCTTCGCGTCTCGAAGAAGAACGACGTCTTTGCTATGTGGGCATGACAAGAGCCATGGAGAGGTTAGTGATGTCTTTTGCTGAAGTACGTCGACAATATGGACGGGAGGAATACCATAGGCCATCTCGATTTTTAAGTGAAATACCTCGAGAGTTGTTCGATGAAGTACGCCCAAAAGCACACTATCAGGCGCCCAAGAGTCATACGGTTGCATCTAAATCCGAAACAGACTCGGGTTTACGGTTGGGACAAAATGTTGTCCATCCTAAGTTTGGCCAAGGAGTGATATTAGCGGTAGAAGGGGAGGGGGCTCATACTCGAGTTCAAGTGAAATTTGTTGACCATGATAGCAAGTGGTTGGTGCTGGCCTATGCGAATTTGACGGTATCCTAAATCCTCCTTGAATTTCACTGAGGTAGATGCTAGGGTTCATGGGTTAAAAATTAAATTGAGGAGAATGAGGTGAAAGTAACAAGTCTGTTGGTAGCGGGTGCATTAGCAACTGCGATGATATCGCCAAGTGTCATGGCAGATAACACGATATCGCCTGATCAGCAAAAACAAATTGAAAAAATAGTTCATGATTATTTGATTGCTAATCCTGAAGTGTTGGTTGAAGTGTCCCAAGCGTTGCAACAAAAGCAACAACAAGATATGCAATCTCAAGCAAAAGGGGCCATCATTGAAAATATCAACGAGCTTATCAGTGGAAAAGTCGCCGTTGTTGGAAACCCAAAAGGCAATGTGACTATGGTTGAGTTCTTTGATTATCAATGTATCCATTGCAAAAAAATGGCACCAGTGATTAATGCTTTATTGAAGCAAGACAAAAACTTAAAAGTGGTTTACAAAGAGTTTCCAATCTTTGGGAAGAGTTCTGAAGTGGCTTCCCGAGCAGCTTTGGCAGCTGGTATGCAGGGTAAATATCAGCAAATGCACGATGCATTGATTAATATTGAAAAGCATTTAGATGATAAAATAGTCATGGACACTGCAAAATCTATTGGATTAAATGTAACCAAATTGCAAAAAGACATGGACAGTAAAGAAGTGACTGATCAGTTAGAAGCCAATCGTAAACTTGCTGAAAAAATGCACTTGATGGGGACCCCAGCCTTCGTGATAGCAGCTACTCCAGCTGGCCAGTTTAGCAACAAAGTGGAGCCTGCCTTCATTCCTGGTGCTGCCAGTGAAGAAGTATTGCAAGATTTGATCAAGAAGGCTTCTGGTCAATAATTCAAAAGATGTGATAGGGTGTGTTGGCAAATGGGAACTATCCTTCTCCCAGAGAGCCCTTGTCCCCCGACATTTGTCTACGGGTACAAGGTTTCTCTAAACAAGCAGCAGAAGGGGTTTTAGAGCAAATGTCAGCATGCCTTAGTTCCAAATGTTGAGATCCACATGAAGAAACCAAGTACTTTCCAGGATATCATTTTAACCCTACAGCAATTTTGGGCAAATCTGGGATGTGTGGTGTTGCAGCCACTTGATATGGAGGTAGGTGCAGGGACTTTTCACCCAGCTACTTTTTTGCGGGCAGTAGGCCCTGAGCCTTGGTCTGCGGCGTATGTTCAACCAACCAGGCGTCCCACCGATGGACGTTATGGTGATAATCCCAACCGAGGTCAACATTATTATCAATTCCAAGTGGTACTGAAGCCTTCTCCTTTGGATATTCAAGAAAGTTATCTTGATTCATTGCGTGCTTTGGGCGTTGACCCATTGGCCGATGATATTCGCTTTGTAGAAGATAATTGGGAATCACCTACTTTAGGTGCTTGGGGATTGGGTTGGGAAGTTTGGCAAAATGGGATGGAAATTTCACAATTCACCTATTTTCAGCAGGTTGGAGGCATGCCTTGCAAACCTGTTACTGGAGAATTGACCTATGGTCTTGAGCGTCTTGCCATGTTTATTTTGGGATTTGACAATATGTTCGATATGCCATGGAGTAACACCCTCTCTGGGGTAGTCACTTATGGTGATGTGTTTCACCAAAACGAAGTTGAGCTCTCTACTTATAATTTTGAGCACGCAGATGTTGATTTTCTATTTAAGCAATTTGACCATTATGAAACCCAAGCAAAACAGTTGGTTGAATTACAATTACCTTTACCTGCTTATGAAATGGTTATCAAAGCGTCACATACTTTTAATTTATTAGATGCGCGTCATGCAATATCAGTCACAGAGCGACAACGATATATCTTAAGAGTGAGACAACTTTCAAGGCAAATTGCTGAGTCTTATTATCAAGCACGCGAAGCATTGGGTTTTCCCCTCTGTAAGGAGAACAATCATGCATCGTGATTTTCTATTTGAATTAGGTGTTGAAGAATTACCAACCGCTCTGGTGAGTGTATTGGCAAAGGCTTTGGCAAGTTATTTGACAACAGCGCTCTTGAAAGAAAAAATCAATCATAAAAAAGTAGAAAGCTTTGCCACCCCCAGACGCTTGGCAGTCCTTATCCATGATATGGACGTATTACAACCCGATAAGACGATTTCGCGTCGTGGTCCTTCTGTCTTATCTTCTACGGATCAAGAAGGAAAGCCAGGGCCTGCCTTACTTGGGTTTGCAAAATCCTGTGGTGTTGCAGTGAGTGAGCTTTCCATCGTGAAGACAGATAAAGGGGAGTGGTGGCATTATGAGGCGGTTGTTCCGGGAGTACCTACCGAAGATTTATTACCCAATATGATAGATGATGCCTTAAAGGCACTTCCTATTCCAAAGTTGATGCGTTGGGGGCAAGGGGATGAATCATTTGCACGTCCTATTCATTGGGCCCTTCTTTTGTTTGGCACAGAAATCATTTCCGCCGATATTTTAGGAGTGAAAACAGGTAGACAAAGTTATGGTCATCGATTTCATCATCCACAAGCTGTGAATATTCCAACACCTCAGTCGTATGAAACAGCATTGAAAGATGCTTTTGTGATAGCGAATTTTACGATAAGACGTCAGTTGATAGCTCAACAAGTGCAACAATTGGCAAAAGCGCATCAGTATGAAGTGGTCATGCCTGATGAACTTTTAGACGTGGTGACCTCAATTGTTGAGTGGCCAGAGGCGCTGCTTGCGCAGTTTGATAAAGAGTTTCTCAATATTCCTCCTGAAGTGTTGATTGCCTCGATGCAATCTCACCAAAAATGTTTTGCATTATGTGATAGACAAGGGCAACTGGTCCCCTATTTTATTACCGTGGCTAATATCGTGAGTAAGAACCAGCAACAAGTGATCAACGGCAATGAACGAGTGATGCGTGCTCGCTTGAGTGATGCGGCGTTTTTCTATCGTCAAGATCAGCGACAAAAGCTTAGCGAGTATTTGTCTTTTACTGCAAGTGTTGTTTATCAGGAAAAATTGGGAAGTTTACAAGACAAAGTGTATCGAATGAAAGCTCTGATGGATTGTTTTATTGAACCTTTACAATTAAATCGTGAGCATGCAATGCGTGCAGTTATGTTGTCTAAATGCGATCTCATGACTGGAATGGTGGGAGAGTTTCCAGAGCTTGAAGGACTAATGGGATGTTACTATGCGCGGCATGATGGGGAAGATGAATCCGTTGCTTTGGCGATGGATGAACAATATAAGCCACGTTTCGCAGAAGATTCTCTACCCAAGACTGATTTAGGGCGAGCCTTATCACTGGTTGATAGGCTTGATACCTTAGTTGGGTTATTCGCAATTGGTCAAAAACCAACAGGCGACAAAGATCCTTATAAATTGCGCAGGCATGCCCTAGCAGTTGCAAGATTGCTGTTGTCAATAAAAGCTCCTCTGAATCTATCCACATTGATTACTTATGCGTTACATGGCTATGATGGTCGGATTAAACCCAATCAGATGGTGATGGCTGAAGTTAAGCAATTTATTTTAGATAGGCTACAATCGTTTTACCTGAATCAAGGGTTGAAAGAAGAGTTTGTGTTATCTGTTCGTGCTTGCCAAGAGGATTGGTTATTTGATTTAGACAAACGAGTCAAAGCGTTACAAACGTTTGTGAGTATGCCTGCTGCTGTGAGTCTGTCTGCTGCTTGTAAACGAGTCAATAATATATTACAACAGGTAAATATTGACTCAAATGATGATACTGTTGATGAAGCATTGTTAAAAGAGTCTGCTGAAAAAGCACTATTTTCACAAATAAAAAGGGTAGAACAGACTGTGGCTCCTCTGTATACTGCTGGTGAATATAGCAATATTTTGCAAGAACTGTCGGGTCTACGAGAGGTTGTTGACGCTTTTTTTGAACAGGTCTTGGTGATGGTCGATGATCATCGACAAAAGGCCAATCGTCTCCAATTGTTGATTCGCATGCAACATCTTTTGAAAGGAGTGGCTGATATTTCTTTGTTATGAATCATAAACTCATTATCATAGATAGAGATGGAGTGATTAATCAGGATTCACTTCATTATATCAAATCTCCGGATGAATTCATTTTACTTCCAGATAGTTGTGAGGCGATTGCCTCATTGACAAAGGCTGGGTATTGGGTTGCAGTAGCCACAAACCAGTCCGGCATTTCGCGTGGTTATTATGATGAGCATCAGCTTAAAGCCATTCATGAAAAAATGATGTCAAGTATTGCAGCATGTGGTGGTCATATCGATTATATTGTTTATTGTCCACATTTACCTGATGAAGGTTGTGATTGTCGTAAACCTAAGCCTGGCATGTTATTTGATATTGCACGACATTTTTCTTGTTCCTTGGCCAATGTACCTTTTATAGGGGATAGGGTATCTGATATTCAAGCCGCAGAATCAGCAGGCGCTCTCCCGATGATGGTGTTGTCACCCATGACAGATAGAGTTGGATTGACGGCATTTCCTCACGTTCCTATTTTTTCGTCACTGAAGCAGTGCGTTCACACGATTGTTAACCGATGAAAAGCCAAATACAATCCGTGGGTTGTGAGCATGATTCGAGGCTACCAGAAGCTTATGCGTTAGCATCAGCATTAAACGTAACTGTAGATTCTCAAGTCTTGCCTCGTTTATCTTATACAGAAGATAAATTAGTATTGCTAATCGATCAATTTTCGCCACTATTCGTGGATTTTAGCCACAAAGTTTGGCAAAAGCGCCACAATGCGGGTAAAAAACAAGGGCTGGTGCGTGCTTGTAAGCCAGACAAAGGGATGCATATCATTGATGCTACGGCAGGCTGGGGAAGAGATGCAGCCCTATTGGCGAGCTATGGGGCTCATGTTTTGATGTTGGAGAGGCAGCCTTTGATGGCGGCATTATTGACAGATGGTTTGAATAGAATCCTTGATGATTCCTTTTTGAAAGATAAGCTCTCTTTATTGATGATAGATGCCAAACAATATTTACAAACCCTTAAAAGCCCTGATTATCCTGACGTGATCTATATCGATCCCATGCATCCACAGCGACAAAAATCAGCATTGGTGAAAAAAGACATGCAGGCACTTCAACAGCTCATTGGATCCGATGGGGATGTTTTGGCGCTCTTACAACTGGCTGTCCAAAGATGTAAACATCGGGTGGTGATGAAATGGCCACAACGCCTCCCTCCCTTAATAGAGCCAGACGGATGTGTGAATGGCAAAACAGTACGTTTTGATATTTATAGGGGCTTAAGATAATCTGAACTGTGCGAAGTGTCGTTAAAATTCACTTAACTCTTCACGCATGCGTCTCTCTTCATTTAACTCTTCAATTCGACGCCGCCTTTCTAGTTTTGTTGTTAAGTTGGGTTTGTTTTCATGCTCTTCAGTGTCGAAAGAGTCTACAATCTCTGTTTCTTCTTGGTCAAATGGCTCTACTGTCATGTCTGTTCTCCTGGTCACATGAGTTAATAAAAAAACAAATAAGTTATTTTTTATAACAATATCATGTGCTTAGTCAGCGCAATTCCCTAAATTCAACTCATAGAAAGTATCAGATTTCTTGAGAAAGGAACAGCAAATTCTATAAAATGATACATGGATGAGAGGATGTCGATTTATTGTCGTATTTCAAATGTTGGGTATATCAATCCGCTTAAGAGTCAAAGGCTTTTTCCAGGAGGAGGGATGGTATGGGTTATGTTTGTTGTAGGGAGAGATTTATCATGCAGCAGTTGGGGATCAATGTTGCATTCTAATAAAAAATTCATCAAAGGCTGGCATGAAAGGAGTTTTTGTCTATCTTGATTAGACAGTTTGATTTCTCCCTCACATACTTTAGAAAAAGCTTGCTTCAGCAATTCTCCAACGCGTTTTGGGTCTTCTATGCTATAAAAAAAATGATTAAGCAGTTGGGCGTGTTGTTCAGCAGTATGGCTATTCAAAGCTGATGACAGGGTAATGAAAAAAGTCAATAAACCTGCTAACTCTTGTTTTTTTACAAGGTTGGATAAGATGGTTTGTGTGATATCCATGGATTGAATGTGATCCTTTTGTCGTTGTAAAACCTGTACAGCATCTTCTTTATGGAGCATGACAATAGTTTTCGTCGTTGATCCATGATTGGGTGAAATTGAAGGCTCAGGTACAGAGAGCGTATTTGATACGTTGGGATGTAACACAGGTGCTACCGTTTTATTTGGGGTATCAAGTGAGTCAATTGTGGGGGGATGACCCAATAATTGGTTGACCCACCCTGCGATAATGGGTGTGATTCGAACCAGAAGATAAAGGCCGGCAAGCATGCCACTTACGCCAACGATAATGACTCCTATTGGCGGAAAGAAAAAACCAATGGTTAACCCAATCACCATGAGGGTAGATACGGCAATGGCTACACTTCTGTCTATAATGGCTTGGGTACCCAGATTTTCTAATATCTGTTCGCTCCGATATTTTTTATCATATAATTCTTGCAATCTGGAGTTCTTTATTGCAAAAAGAGCGTTAAATTGATCAGATATCTCACTTAATTGGAGCTGTAAGATCTCTTTTTGTTTCAATGACACCACTTCTTTTAGTCGCTGCTCTAATTCGATGGTTTGTCGGATGTATTCATTGAGCTCTTTTGTTTCTAAAACAATCTGTTCTTCCACTTCTTTTAAGACTTTGCGTGCTTGATAGCGTTCGTAAAACGCTTTGCCCATCATATAAAAAGCAGCGGTCAGTCCCAGGCTTGCCATCGAGACTGCTAAAGGAGCTAAAAGGGCTGGCATGGCTAGAATCATGCAGCCAAGCCCTACAGTGGCTGCAGAATAGAGCAAACGACCTTGAGTTGATAGAGTAAATGGTAATTTTTCCCCTACAATTCTTGCTATAAGAAACAATGCTGGGATCCGTAAAAATTCGATTCCTGTGGTGATCACATTTGCGATTTGAAACCCTGATGCAACCTGTTTTAAAGAGTCAGAGAGATGGGCTTCTTGCTGAATAAAGTTACAGAGTGACCGGCTAGTATGATTCACATTACGGAGAAAGCCAGTCAATAAAGGTATTTTTTGTATAAGGCTTAAGAGACCAATGTTTTCAGGCAAAGGTTTAGGCAAGATCCTCATTTGACTTTGCATCCTGTGTGAAGGGCTTTCATCGCTCTCTTCTATCCGATGCACAGAGGGTATCTTCTCTACAGGCATTTTGAACCACTAACTGAATAGGGCTTATTTATAAATATAGCAATGAAATATTAACAAAAGATGAAGTGCTGGGTGGTCTCACTGATTCAAAGTCACATGAGTTTAAACTCATCAAACCAGGGTAAACAGATCCTACTCACAACATCCTTTCAAAGCATATCGAAAGTGATAGAATCAGAGAGTTACATATCAAATACGAAATGTAACGACTCCCACGTCATCCCGAACAGAGTGAGGGATCTCCAAGGTTCGGCACTGTGCCACTTGATGGGAGGTCCCTCACTCTGTTCGGGATGACGGGGGGATAAGCAGTTATTATGAAATAAGGATATTTAGGCTATTGTGAAACAAACTGACGCTTCAACACCCAATACAGTTGCAGGAGCTTGTCGATCTTTCTTGAAGGAAAGGTCGCTAACAATTTATAAATCAATCAAACAACAAGC
>JAKBCM010000164.1 GCA_021807845.1 Pseudomonadota bacterium | reverse complement strand
CCCTGAATGCTGGGCGACAAATGGTGAGAATAAATCGGGATTTATTCCTAATCTTTTTGTAAAGATCTCTCTAGCTTGTGAAACCTGTCCCTTTTTGATGAGTTTTATTGCCTCTGCCTCCCAAGCAGCATCGTTCTCTGGCATTATTTCTTTGGCAATAGGAGGAACTATGGCTGGAGTCTCTGCGGCGGCGGCTGGGTGCTTTGTGTTTGATAAGTCAATCACAGACGCAAGCGCGTCCATAATGCAGCGCACAGGATGATAATCTCTTTCTACTTCCATGACGACTAACTGATGAAGTGAGCGGGTGCAAGCCGTAATTAATTGATTAAACCAAGGTCTATATGTGTCATCATCATAGCCATCTTTAGCGCGATGCTTGGGGAGAGTAGTGAGTGCTTGTGCTGCCAATTTGGCATTGACAGCATATCCTATCGGTGTATGAATCATGCGAAACATAACAATGGTTTTGTATTCTAGGCCTTTGATTTGTAGGGGGGTAAATACCAATGGCGTTTGAAAGATTGATTTGGCTTCCATTTCATATTCAGGAAAGGTGACGATTGCAAAATCAGGTCTGGTTTTCGCTTCTCGAATCAGTTCATCTAATCGTATATCAGATGTGTTTGTAATCAATAACACTTCACCTTTGTCATCTTTTGAGGCGCTGACCATTTTGATGGACTCTACTTTGTCTGAAGTGCCGCCTGTGGTACGAAGTTTTAGGCCAATGAATGTATTGACGATATTCACCACATGCTCGGGACATCAATACGTTTTGCTTAGCTCTACAATAGATGGTTTTCTTCCATGCTGTTCAGTGATCATATTGCATAGATAAGGAAAGCGTGATTTGCCATCGCCTAATACTTGGTGATCACCGAGACAATAGACCAATACGCCATTTGCTGCTTGATACAATGAAGACAACTGACGATAGGACAAATCTTGCGCTTCATCAATGACGATACATGGATATTTCCTGTTTTGTTCTAATGGGTGAAGAACAGTCGATACAAGTCGCAAGGAGACTAAGTGGGCAAGATAGTCAAGATAGAGTTGGTAGATTTCTTGGCGTTTTGTTTTATCTATGCTGCTATGGCGTTTTCCTAGAGCAATATATTGTTCTTTATCATATCCAGAACAAATACGAAATTCATGCCATGTGAGGTCAGCCTCATCTTCGGACTTGAATTTAGGGCCAGGTTTCCTTTGTTTTAATCGATCTTTATACCAGATGTGAAAAGTCTCTTCATTGGCAAGAGAGACCTCACCTGCGTGTTCACAAAAAATCTCATCATACGTTTTGAAATGAACCAAGTCGCGATAGGGGGTATTTTCCATCATCTCGTCCCATTCCAGCTTTTTTTCCCGAATCAAATTAGGATTTTGACAGACATAAATCACTGGAAATGCGCCATCTTCTCCTGCATGGTCTCGGATATATTGCAACAATATGGATAAAGCCACACAAGTTTTGCCAGCGCCAGCAGGTCCATAGATGATTGCTGGCAGTTGAACATGAATGGCTTCTTCTTGTTCAGTATTTAACGTGATCATTAAGTGGTGATAAGGCTCGATGGCAATATAATCTTGTGTTTCAATGGGTTCTTTGGGTAGTGCATCCCCGTTATCTTCATCAAATTGGAACACAGGCTCATCTTGTATCTCTCTTTTACCCAAATAAGCTTGCAACACTTTCGACTTTAAAAATCGACTCTTTTCATAATCATGATTTAACACCACATCAAGCAAACAAATGCTATTCTCATAAGTGGTAAACAGTATTCTTGTGTCAATATTGACACGGATACTATAAAGTGGTGGTTGTCGATACCCACGAAGGATCTCAAGATTCAGGGCACGATACTCACCTGCCAATAATTGAGCAATTTTGGCTCGATAAGGTTCAAATAGTTTGGCGTCACCATATACGTCTCGCCAATAAAATATACGATTCACTTTTTGTCTTTGTAATAATTAATTGCGCTTATAGTAACATAAAAGATCATATACTCAATGCACTCAGTTAAGAATCGAGTCCATTGGAATTCTCAGTTGATTCCTATATACTATGCGCCATTGGGCCGTTAGCTCAGCTGGTAGAGCAGGAGACTCTTAATCTCTTGGTCATAGGTTCGATCCCTATACGGCCTACCACATTCAATCTAGATATAAACCTATCAAATCTAACGTGTGTCAGAAGCGGCTAGATCTTTTACTGCTCACCAATGCTGGAGATCACCTCGGCATGGCGTGGGGGTTACGATTATCCTTATTAAATGGTGTTATTTGAATCTACTTTTTTTTGGCCAGTAGCCAGGGTGCTGCGACAAAAACAATCAGGCCACAGACAAGGAGTCCTTGAAATAAGAGAGGGGATTTGATTGGAATTTGAGTGGGGGGGACAAAACCGATTAAAATTGTGATCACACAACAAATGAAGCCAATGCCTGCCACAAGCCACATCCCAAGATTCCCCCCGGGTATTTTATAAGCTCTTGGTTTTTCAGGTTGGCTATAGCGTAATTTAATGGCTGCTGCAAACATAAATACATAGACCAACAAAGCCATTTGCGCACACATCGCACTTAAAATCCAATAAGCCGCATTGATGGAATCAAATAAAATAAAGACGCTACTTAATAGGGTAAAAATGATGGCTTGAAAAATTAAAATTCGAACGGGTGCGCCATACTGATTGACTTGGGCAAACGCATGTGGCAAACAATCGTCATAGGCAGCCATCATCAAACCTTTGGTGGGGCCTATGATCCATGCAGAAACACCACTTAACCCCCCAATGATGATGAGTAACGCGATAATAAAGGTCAGTGAAGGGAGATGATAGGCATTAAAAAAAATAGCGTATGCATCGATTAATCCTGAAACAACACTGAGTTCAGTTTGTGGAATCACAAT
>JAKBCM010000024.1 GCA_021807845.1 Pseudomonadota bacterium | reverse complement strand
ACCAGCTAGATATGAAAGATGGCTATCTCACCATTCGTTCAGGATTACAAGGGATGGCAACGGCTACGAATATACCTGGCGTTTTTGCCTGTGGTGATGTCGCGGATCATGTGTATCGTCAAGCCATCACATCGGCAGGTTTTGGCTGCATGGCAGCACTGGATGCTGAGAAATATCTAGATGGATTGTAGGATATGTTAATTGCTCTATAACACTTACGTACCGCGCATAAAGCACGGTACGTAAGTGTTTAAATTTTGTGAGGATCTCTTCAGTGATAAGCCGCAGTACGTCGGCACTTTTGAGGATGTCGAGAAATGAATGGTCAACACACCCTAGACTCAAAGCGTGAAAAAAATGATTTACAAGTTAACATAAAGAATGTTTAATACCCAATTCATACCAACAACAAAATAACGTAACTTCTCAATAAATTCGAGAAAATCCGTCATCCCGAACGGAGTGAGGGATCTCCGAACCAGGCATAGGGCTACTTCCAGGAGATCCCTCACTCTGTTCGGGATGACGTTTCCTAAGGTTATTGAGAAGTTACAAAATAACTGCCTAACTAATGACTAAACAGTTACAGAGCATGGGGGATAAATTGAAATGTTAGATTCAGGTTTTTTTAAAAGAATAAATCCCTTTAATATGAAAAGCGGTTGGCGTTTTGGGGTACAAGCTTATAATTTAGTAGCTTTATGTCTTGCTACACAGGACCTCATCAATAATCCGGATGCCACTTGGTCCACTGAAGGCGCGGATGCTTTTATTCATTTGTTCACCCTATTCAGTTTACAAGAACAAGCGAATGTATGGTTGAATATCAGTTCAGCCACATTGAATCTCATGCGAATCGGCGCCATTTGGGAAATTGCAACCGCTGGTTATTTAGATACCCCAATGCCTATATTTGTTCTAGATGCGCTCTCTCATGCCATCAATACCATCACTTCTTTAAAAACAGAAGTTGAAAGCAGCGCGCCACCTCCATCACCGCATATGAACTAATCACATTTAAACATACAAGGGAATTATGAATGAGTTATCCTAAATACTATGCAACTTATTGTGTGATGGATGGTGAGGCAGGTGCGAACCCCTTTTGGCATGCTTGTTTGCTCTTATCTACGCAAGAATCAGAAAAATCGCCAGTCCAAGTCATTGATTCAGTTGGCTTTTACAGCCAACCCAGCACCACAACCAATCCCTTCATCAAGGCATACAAATATGTACTTGGTTTTCGAGTCGACTTGCAAGATAGCCATGGGATTTTAAAACAAGAATATATGCGTGATCTGGATGGAAATGGCCTACATGGGGTTAGTTTTTCTGCAACAAAAGAACAATTCGAACAACTCAAATCTCTTTGTACTGAAAAAATAAAAGACGAACAAAAAGCTATTGCCGAATTAAATCTACTCTTACACAATGAGGGCGTTTGGGCAAATGGCTACACACGCTTTATCAAAGAAAAATCTTTGGCTGAATTACAAGAGCGTGCCCCACGCCTAAAACCTTTTCACATCACCATGACACTCAACAGTAATGGGTTTGATAGTAGTGACTCGTATGCTTGTAAAAATTATGCGCTTGATCTGTTATTAGAAACAAACATCATTAATGAAGCAACAAAAACCGATGTGTTAGGTCACATCACCACACGTGCTTTCCCACGCTTTTGTGGTGTGGAGCTGACTCCCATGAGATTAGTCAGTACAGGTGAGCCTGAAAAAGAAATATCGAAAAGAACAGGAAGAGTATTTTACAACCGCAAATGGGGTGAAAAAAATAAGTTGCTTTGGGCGACTCCTGTACAAGAAAATCAGCCAATCACTCGTAATGAACTCCGAGCGACTGAAGACAGACATCAAATCATCAAAAACATGCTAACTCGAATCAGAAAGACGGAGATCCAGCTGCTGCGTAAAATTGCCGAGTTGGAAAACACCGCCACTGGACAGATTCATAAGGAGCGATTAACTGAGCAGCTCACACGCGTACAAAGTCTTTATGAGAAGTTTAGCCTATCTCATGAAAACAAATTACCTCATGCTTTAACTGAAAAAGTGGTGCACGCTGAAACAACTCTGAACGTTGCTACGCTAACATTGACGCCTGAAAGAGTAGATTATCATTTTATGTTGCGAGCCTATGAAAGCATCTATATGCGTAGCGCTCTTGTTTGTCTCCTCATCTTAATTGCGGCTTGCGCATTCTTTAGTAATCCCATCGGTGTGGCCTTGATAACCACCTCCGGATTGGTTGCAGGCCATCAATTGTATCGCTTTTTCCAAGAGGAAATCGACTATGCAAAGATGCATGCGGACTATACTGCTTTTCAACACAGCAAACACCCCTTTGCACCAAAAATAGAGACCGAAGACGAAAGTGCTGTTACGCTAACAGCATCTTAAACGATTAGATTAGAAACAAGTCTTAGTGCCACTCCGGAATGACGTTTCCCGGAGTTATTGAGAAGTTGCTAAATTTTGTGTGGCACGCTCAGACACAAGCCATGGTAGGTAGAAGCTGGGAAGCAATGGTCAACACATCCGCTAGGAGCATAAATTGGAACGGACTAAGCATAAATGTAGCATCTCTGGTGGGGCCATTTTAAGGCAATTTTTAGAGATCAACCAAATTTCTTATGTATTTGGCAATCCAGGGACCACAGAAACGACTTTCCTCTCGGCCTTGTCGGGCTCAAAAACAGAATATATTCTCTCTTTGCACGAGTCTTCTGCGACTGGAATTGCAGCAGGTTATGCTCTCATCACCAAGAAACCCGCCGTTGTGAATATACACACTTTTCCTGGATTGGCAAATGCGCTTTTTAATATGAAAAATGCTTACGATTCAGGTATTGGGCTCTTAGTCATTGCAGGGCAACAAGATACAAGATTTTTAATACATAATCCGGTATTAGCAGCATCGAACACAGAGTTAGCGAAAACCACAACAAAATATGCTTATGAAGTTGCTCGGATTGACGATCTTCATATCGCTTTACAACGTTGCTATGTCCAAGCAACCCTTGAACCTAAAAAACCCGTATTTTTATCTATTCCCATGAATATTATGAATTTAGAAACTCATCAAGAGATTTCTTTTCGACATACGAAAATAATTGATGATTGTGTTCCTGAATCGTTACAAGATGTCTTAACCGCGCTCATGAACGTACCAACTGGGAAGTTGGTTATCATTGCAGATTATGCTGTGGGGGCATGTGGAGCCATAGATGAACTAAGTCTCTTGGCACAACATCTCCATGGGGATATCTATTCGGCAGCGTTTCATGTCGAAGGGGTCGTCAATCCACAGAGCCCTAATTATCGTGGACAACTCCCAGTCACCACAGCGGAGATCCGACACATTCTTTCTCAATACGATACATTGCTATTGCTCGGTGAAAAAATAGATACTTTTTTATATACGGGAGAACAGGCCTTACCGCCTACATTGAAAATGATTCATATTTCTCCCGTTGCTAATCAACTGGGATTTGATTACCCCGTTGATATTGCTGTTTGTGGTCATTTGAAGGCAACCTTACGAACCATTTTGACAGCATTAGGCGCGCAACTTACTCTTCACACACCACTGACCAAACCCTCTACTGATCTCAAAGCGCTACAAAACATGTATGCTGCTTCAGACAGAGATCCAACTGATCAAGTTCTCTTGGAACTACTCCAACAATTAGATAGAACATTGCATTTGGTCACGGAGGGCTCTGCAGAAGATTCTATTGTTCAAGATATTGCAATCAAATTAAATTTTATGAATGTCCACTTTTCACCCCGTGGAGGTGGTCTAGGCTGGGCAATGCCCTTAGCAGTTGGAATTGCATTGGCTACCTCTTCTCATGCGATTTGTTTTGTTGGAGATGGGGGTAGTTTATTTTCTATCCATAGCATTTGGACAGCAGCAAAACATAAAATTCCAGTCATTTTCATTTGTTTTATCAATCATGAGTATCGAATTCTAAAGGATTTGTGGTGTATTGAAAAAAATATAGCGTTTGATCAAGCCAATTTTATTGGTTTGGATTTTAATAACCCAGAAGTCAATATAGCTTCTATAGCTTCTGGTTTTGGGGCAAGAATTGATGAATGCAATCATTCTAAAGATGTTTCTGATTGTTTAAAAAATGATTTTGCACATCAAGGACCTACGTTTATTCTCATCAACCGGCGTTGACCCGTGCAAATTTCTCCTACGTTTTAGCCGTCATTGCTGTGCTCTGCTTGACTCATGTGTTATTATTTGTACATTCTAATGGTTACGAACACGTACTTAATGCTTATCAAACACTTATTTTTCATCTTAATTGCTGCTGTTCTATATACAAACACGAGCTTCGCCGGAAATAGAGAACTTGCCATCACGATTGACGATCTCCCATTCGTTGGAGAAAGTAAAAATTTTCATTTAGAGATGATCATCAATGCCATCAAAACTGGGGTCGTGCCTGTGACTGGATTCATTATCGCTAAGGAAGTCACGCCGGAAAACTTGCCTATGTTACAAAAATTTCATGATGCGGGTTTAGGTCTTGGAAATCATACCCTATCTCATGCCAATTTAAATAGGATGCGGGCTGATGCCTATATCCAAGAAATTGAAACAGCTGACAAAATTTTATCCCCTATTCTGACTCAGCCTAAATTCTTTCGCTATCCCTACCTTGTGATGGGAGATGGGTATAAAAAAAACCAAGTCATGAAATACTTGGCTTCCAAAAACTATCAAATTGCGCCCATCAGCATCGATAGCAAGGATTTTATGTTTAACCAACTCTTACTAGCCGTTCCAGAGCAAGATAGACGCCAATTTCTAACAGTGTTAAAGCCTTGTTATCTTGATTTTATTTGGAAACAAACTTTAAAAGCTGAAGAACATAGTCGCTTTAACCACAAGTCTTCACAAGCACAAATCTTATTGATACATGCTAATCTTCTCAATGCTTATGTGCTACCCGACATCATTAACCTATATCGACAAAATGGCTTTACGTTTGTAAGCTTAGAAGAAGCCTTAAAAGCCTCTGATGAAGCCATCAAACCACCTATCGTGAACAGACAAGATACGAAAGATGTGGCCAGAGTAGACCATTTTATGGCTTGGGATTAACCTTAAGCACCACCGATACATGAGACGCTCATGACGACGTGGGAGTCACGGTATCTCAAAGTGTTCACTATAGATCAATTGCAACACTCTATGTATTTGCTATTAGGGGCTTCGATATTAGGTTAATCGTAGCTGTTTTTACAAAATTACCTGCTTAAGTAGCCCAATGCATACGGTCTACTTAAGCACATAACCCGCAGATATTTGCCATTTTCTGTTTTTTAGTGCACTATTTGCGGCTTAGTAAATTGATTCCTGAGAGAGTTATGGCCAAAGAAGATCATATTGAGATGCAAGGTACCGTTATCGATACTCTGCCAAACACCATGTTTCGCGTTGAGCTTGAAAATGGACACATTGTAACAGCTCATATTTCGGGCCGCATGCGTAAAAATTATATTCGCATTTTGACGGGTGATAAGGTCAAAGTTGAATTAACGCCCTATGATCTCACCAAAGGGCGCATCATTTTTCGTGATAAGAATTAATGAGGCTCAACGATGCCTTCAAATCCTCCCACAGTTGAGATGCAATGATGCCATAAGTAGGTTGTTGTAGCCGAATAGCAGATAAAGTAATTAATCTTGTATCAAAATGATTGCCTACTAACATGTGTAACTGACCTTCGGTCAGTTCTCTCTTGATCAAGTGTTCCGGTAAACGGCCCCAGCCTAAGCCCGAACAAATGATTTCTTTTTTGGCAATAACATCTCTTACTGTCCAATGACGACAGTTTTCAATGACCCCAAAAGAATGCTGAGCTTCTGAAGAGTCTCGTAAAATCACTTGCATACAATCACTTAACGTATCCAAATTTTGTAGTTGATGGTGGTGTCGTTGGATAAAATCAACTGTGGCTACTGCAATCATGGGCTCTACGCGCATGAGTATGGTTTCAACAGCATGTTTTGTTATTAAATTCTCACTGATGATAAAATCCGCTTGGTGATTTTCCAGACGCTCAGAAGCCCCACCTAAAGATTCAGATAAAAAATGGAAATTTGTTTCAGGATATCTATCCATCCAGAGCGTAAATAAAGGCTTTAAACTCATCAGAGGATAAAAATCATCAATGGCAATCGTGATGTCACTTTCCATTTTTGATTTCAAGTGATCAGCAAATTGATTGATGTGATTCCAATGTTTGATTAAGGCTTTACTGCGTTGGAATAACCGCTCCCCCTCTGATGTGAGTATGGGACGATAATGACTGCGATCAAATAACGTAATCCCAAGTTGCTCTTCTAGTTTTTTCACGGCCATTGTAATAGCAGGTTGTGTTTTAAATAGCTGACTGACAGCAGCATTAAAGCCTCCGGATTCAACAACCGTTACAAACACATGTAATGCTTCAAAATCTATCTTCATAAGAAATAATTATTATGTTTATAAGAAATTAATATTATCAAATTATCATGATAGAGACTATCATCTGTCCACAAATAAATCATTATGGAATTATTAGATGCCAATTGATGATGTAACAGCGAATGCACAGCACCTATTATCCTTGCTTCTTTTACACAAGAGACACGCAAAACAAAACAATGGGGCTTGTTCAGGTGCGTTCTGTAAAAATTGCCAGAAACCTTATCTCCCAATCCTTTGTGAGCTATTACAGCAAAAAAAACCAATCATTTTGATTTTACCTGCATTCCCTGCAAAATCAGCCAATCGACAAAAAACCATTTCTTCTGCTCCTGATTTAGGAGAAGTCTTGGGATTAACGTATCTCAACAACCTCTGCAAACAAATCCACACCCTTCATCCACCTGGTGTTCAACTCATCATTGCCTCTGATGGACGTGTATTTAATGATTTGGTGATGGTAGACAATCATGACGTTGATCTGTATCAGCAAGGTTTGAAAGACATCTTAGTCCAGCATCAATTGACTTATTTAAGCTTGTTTTCGTTAGATGAAGTCTATCCTCATACAGATTACTTTTTTATGCGAACCCAATTGATGAAATCGTATGGAGAATCCCTCATCGCCCACAAAAAAGCGCTCAAAGTGGATGAAATAGTGCGATATCAATGGAATGGGATTCATCGATTTATTTTGGAAGATCAATTGGCTTTAAAACCATGTCACACAAAAAATCAGATCCGTAAAGAAGCAAAAACAATCGCTCATCACGTGATTCTTCGCTCAAATGCTTGGTCAAGACTATTAGCCTCACGATTTCCTAAGGCTATCCGATTATCGATACACCCTCAAATTTGCGGTTCAGATAAGCTTGGGATCCAACTGTTGCCAACAGCCCATCGCTGGGCGACTCCTTGGCATAATGTGTTACTAAAAAATGAAGGGGGCTATCAATTAATCCCACGAAAAGAAGCTGAACGTTTAGGTGCAACTTTTCAAAAAGATCATTATATTTTGGAGGAAAAATAATGACCATCCATGAAAAAAATAACTTATTTAAACCATATTTGCTAGAAAGTAGTCTTCGACAAGATCTGACCGATGAAAACTTTAAGCAAATTTTAACCTTGGTTCGTCGTCATCATTTGGTGATTTTTCGAGGATTTCCTGCGCTCTCTCGTGATGATTTGTTACAATTTTGCAAAAAAAATGCAGGGTTGGTGTCATGGGAATTTGGTGAAGTGATGGAGATGAAAGTCTCCAAACACGCTGAAAATTATCTTTTTACCGAAGGTGATGTCCCCCTACATTGGGATGGTGCCTTTCATCAAGAACCGCGCTTTTTATTGTTTCATTGCATAGATGCGCCAAAACCCAATACTGGAGGGGAAACGCTATTTGTAAATACCAACATGGTTTGGAAATCAGCAACAGCATCACAACGAGCATTTTGGTCTGATTTACAACTGCAATTTAGCACTGAAAAAAAAGCCCATTATGGTGGACAAATCACAGCCAAACTTGTTCAGAAACATCCTGATACGCGTCAAACCATCCTTCGCTTTGCAGAGCCCGTGGGAGAGGATTATTTAAATCCGGTTGATGTCCAGGTTGTTGGTAAACACGCTTTAGAATCAAAAACGATTTTGACTGAGATGAGTCAAAACATGCGCCAACCCCATTGCTGTTATGTCCATCAATGGCAGCAAGGGGATTACTTAATCGCCGATAATTTTTCACTCCTCCATGGCCGCAATGCATTCACCAAACATACGCCTAGGCATTTGAGAAGGATACAAATTTTATGATCACAACAAACTTGCTGGAATTAAAGAAAACCACCACCCCTGCTGAATTTAGTCAAAAAATCCGTCGTATGGGTGAATACTTTTGGTGGGAACCTGGTCAATTTTATGTGATCACATCCTATGAATTAGCAAAATCAATCTTGATGAGTGAGGATTATAGTTGTGATCGCTCCTCTTTTTTTATTTCTCGCATGCCAGAGATGAATTTATCTTTGCTGGACGATTTTTTTAAAGTGGTGAGCAAAATGATGGTCATGAGTGATGGTGAGGCGCATCAAAATAGACGCCGTATTTGTTACCATGGTTTCACTGCCTATTGTATTCAGCAGTTAAAGCCTGTGATTGATAAAACCATTGAACAATGTTTAAAAAAGGTTAACAAACATTCTACTTACGACTTTGTGACTGAACTGGCACAAATACTCCCTTCCACAACGTTGGCTGAATTATTTCATATCCCCCACCATGAACGAGATGCATTTTATCATTGGTCCAATAACATGACCCAATTTTTTGGAGGCGCTAGCGCTTACCAAAATAGAGATGGCATCAAGGTGAATGATAGCGCACAAAAATTGTATCACTACTTTGCCAATCTGATTGAAAAACGGCGAAAAAATCCAGACCAAGATTTTTTAGGTACGCTACTCACACATCAATCTCATTTTGACTTAACCGATGATGAGATCATTTCTCAAGCCATCATGATGTTAGTAGCCGGCCAAGTCACCACCACAGATCAACTCTGCAATAACTTATTCACCATGCTCTCATTACCTGGTCTTTGGCAAGAAATACGGGAAAATATCGAACATCTGGATGAATACATTGAGGAGTGTAATCGTCTAGATCCTGCCGTGACTTTTCTTTTTCGCATCGCGAAAAACGATACATGTATAGGCCAAGAAAAAATAAGCAAAGGCGCAGTTATTTTTATGGCAAACCATGCCATAAACCGTGATCCACATTATTTTTTAACGCCAGATAGGATCAATATCAATGATCATAAAAACCAACCTTTCAGCTATGGCTATGGAGGGCATTTTTGTTTAGGAGCAAAACTTGGGCGGATCATGATGCATAGTGTGTTTCATGCGTTATTAACGCGATTTCCTCATCTTAAGATGGATGCTTACCACAAGGCTTCAAGAAAACATCACAGTCTTGCCTTTTCTGGATTTGAGTGTTTGTTTTTGAGTGGTTTCAATTAGGGTTTAATGCCGTCTTTCGAAGTTGCTGTGCTATATTGTCCTACCTTTTCTTGTGCATCCCGAAACGCCCTTAAACTCTTTGTCTCAGAGCGATCTAGATGGAAGGGAGGCACGCGGTGGTGCTTGTTTTTCACGCGCACGTCTCGGTTATACGCAGTTTGGGTAATAAACTTACCCTGAATGACCCCCTACCATCATTTGGTCGATGAGTACTGATCCACATCGTGTGGATATATTTGGATTTCTATCATTTCCTACGGCCACAATTCCTGCAAACATCTCTTTTAAGTTACCTGCTATGGTCACCTCTTCAACAGGGTATTTAATCTCTCCTCCTTCAACCCAAAACCCATTTGCACCCCTAGAATAATCGCCTGTCAAACCATTGACTCCTTGCCCCATCAATTCGGTCACCAACAATCCTCTGTCCATTTTTTTTAAGAGCTCATTGAGATCTCCTGCAGTGGGATCGATAGTTAAATTAAATACACCGCCACTATTGGCTGATGTTTTTAAACCCAATTTGCGCGCTGAATAACTACCAAGCACGTATTGGCGAACGACACCTTCTTCAACCCAAATGTTATTGCGAGTCAATACCCCCTCTCCATCAAAAGGAGCACTTCCTAACGCGCCTAACAAATGAGGTTGATCGTAAATGCGAATAAATTCAGGAAAAATCTTCTGTCCCATTGAATCTAACAAAAATGAATTTTTTCGATATAAATTAGACCCACTGATGGCACTGATAAATGATGAAAATAACCCACTAGACAACCTGGATGAAAACAAAACGGGGACTTTTTCTGTTTTCACTTGCTTCGCATTTAAGCGATTCACTGCACGCGAAACAGCACTTTCAGCCAATGATTCGACAGTCATCAACTCACTTGCCCTGCGCGCAGTGGTGTAGTCATAATCACGCTGCATAGATTCCCCTTCTTTGGCTATCAATGAGCAACTTAAGCTATGGCGAGTGCTATGTATGACGCCACTAAACCCAAAGCTATTGGCATAACCATTCGAGAAAGCATAGGTAGAAAAACCCACCCCATCTGAGTTCACAATTCGTTTATCCATGTGCATCGCATGCTTCTCACATTGGATTGCCGTTTGAATCGCTTCTTCTGGCGTAATGGACCAGGGATGACATAAATCAAGCTCGGGATAGGCCTCTTTCATCAAATCCCTATCAGCCAGGCCAAAGCACGGATCTTCGGCACTCACTTCAGCAATATCAAATGCCGCTTGAACCATCGCATCTAAGGCTTTAGACGACGTATCTGTACTACTGGCCTCTCCTTTTCTAAACCCTTTATAAACGGTAATACTGATGCCACCATCTTCACTAAAGGCCACCGTTTCAACCTCACCCATGCGCACATCGATAGAAAAACCACTATCCTTGTTGACAGAGACTGCAGCATCCGTTGCACCAATTGCTTTCGCTCTTGCCAAAACATCTTGCATCATTGATGATAATTCTTCAGTTGACTTCAACATCCCACTGTTGATATTTTTCGGTGATGTCCGCATGATGATTCCACTGATTTGAAAGTATGCACATAAGGATACAAGAATAATATGCTCAGGCAAACCCTTGCTTACTGTAAAAAAAAATCAAAAGCTATTTTTGTAGGCACAATATTGCTGTTGGTGGCCTTTTCAACCTTGAGTGCACTAGCCTTTCACTGGCGCATCCTAGCTCCTGGTATTGAGTATATGGATTTAAGCATCAACCGCTTGACCCCGTGGTCTCATGTCCATGTATTTCGTATCGATCTCACCCAAAATAAACTCGATTTGGTCCTAGCAAAATCTTTTTCCATGCCTCATGCTTCTGCTGATGAGTTTGCCCGATTGACATCCGCTTTGGTAACCATCAACGGTGGTTTTTTTGACAAAAATTTCAATCCATTAGGACTGCGGATTGGCAACCAAATCGAACATAGCCCACTCAAACGCATCAGCTGGTGGGGTGTTTTTTACATCAAAGACAAAAAACCTTATATTTCTAATCTACGTCAATTTTTAAACCATCAACCTGTCGAATTTGCAGTACAAAGCGGGCCTAGACTGCTCGTTAATGGGCAGATTCCTGCCTTAAAACCAGGACATGCCGAACGATCCGCCATTGGACGCACGACTGATGGCCGAGTCATTATTTTAGTCACAGATCACACACCGATGACCACCACTGATTTGGCGAAGTTGATGAAATCTTCTCCATTAAATTGCACAGATGCCCTGAACTTAGATGGGGGCAGTTCCAGTCAACTCTACGCACATATCAACACCTTCCAAGTCAATGTTCATGGATTTTCAAATGTCAGTGACGCCATCATAGTCAAGCCACGCTCCACCCTCCCCACAACCTAACCAACCCACAATCCCACCCAGCCCCTACCGAACCACGACCGTGAGGGAGTGGAACAGTCCTCTCCCACAATTTATCCACAATATATTCCCAGAGTTATTCTCTTGAAATTTATCTCAAAACACATTATCTTGTTATTAATGCCCAGCAAAACAACTATATATTGTGTTTTGTGATATGATGTTCAACATGAATTATTGTCATCTGTGTGTTGATAATATTCATTATTCTTGGAGGAAACATGTCAGACATTCTTGAACCGGTAAAAAACGCAACACCTCTAAACCAACATGAGTTAGTCGCCAATAAACCAGGCTCTCTAAAAACCATTAAACGTAATGGCAAAGTCGTAAGTTATGATGCAGAAAAGGTAAAAGTAGCAATTACCAAAGCGTTTATTGCCGTTGAAGGCAGCAATGCGGCCACCTCTAATCGTATTTATCAGCAAATTGATGACATCTCCCTGCAGATTACTCAGGCTTTCAAGCGTCGCTTACCTAGCGGAGGCACGGTTCATATTGAAGATATCCAAGATCAAGTGGAATTGGCCTTAATGCGTAACAGCCAATATAAAGTGGCACGTGCTTATGTTTTATATCGTGAAGAACGCAGGAAAGCACGCGATAGTCAATTAAAACAGCAAGTAAACGATGGAAAAACGCTATTGATTACGCATCCTAATGGGGAAATCAAACCATTAGATACGGCACGTATTGAAACCATTGTGACTGAAGCTTGTCGAAACTTAACAGGAGTAAAAGCGGCTCCTGTGATTAAAGATGCACTGAGAAACCTCTACAACCAAGCAAAATTGGCAGATGTTTATAAAGCCTTGATCATGTCTGCCCGTGCGTTGGTTGAAACAGAACC
>JAKBCM010000163.1 GCA_021807845.1 Pseudomonadota bacterium | reverse complement strand
TTGTTTTACAAGACAAATAAAACCCTGCATGAACAGCTTGCAACGCCTTATTCATGTCATGACCTTCTACAACCACTGAAATATTACGTTCAGAAGATCCTTGAGAAATAGCGCGAATATTGATATTTGCTTTTGCAAGTGCGCTCAGTAATTTGCCCGCAACACCTAAAGTACCCACCATTTTATCGCCAACAACAGACAAAATAGCGCACTCTTTATCTACACAAATTCCTTCCAGGTGTTGACGTTTGATTTCTAATTGTAAATCCTCATGTAAGACTGCTATTGCATCATCAGCATACTGATTTGATACGGCAAAACAAATAGAATGCTCTGAACTGGCTTGTGCGATTAAAATGACGGAAATATCTTCCCGATGTAGCGTTTCAAACACTCTGGAGGCGACTCCCGTCACACCAATCATTCCTGTGCCTTCAATATTGATAAGCGCTATGTTATCAATGCAAGTCAGTCCTTTGATAAGATAGGACGATGGACTCGATGATTCTCTGATATCAGTTCCTTTCGCACCTGGATTAAAACTATTTTTAATCGTTATTGGTATTTTTTGATCTAAAACCGGAGCTATCGTCATGGGATGCAACACTTTTGCTCCAAAATAAGCCAACTCTAGCGCTTCTTTATATGAAAGCGCATCAATGACCAAGGCCCGTCGCACTTTATTCGGATCGGCAGTAAAAATCCCATCGACATCGGTCCAAATCGTTAATGATTTTGCTTGGAATAATTTTGCAAAGATAGCTGCTGAAAAATCACTCCCATTACGACCTAATGTTGTTCGCTTACCATCCAGTGTTGAAGCAATAAAACCTGTAATGACGATTTGATCAAAACTTTTGTTTTCTAAAAAGTGATCTAATGCTCTTTGACTTTTGTTCCAATCAATACCAATCATCCCATTTTTTTCATATTTATATACAACAAGAGAGGCATCCAAATATAAAACGTTGCTAAACTCGCTCAGATAAGAAGATAAAATTTTAGCAGACCATAGTTCTCCATAACCCAGGATCATGTCTTCTATTTCTTTTGAGTAAGTCCGCATGAGTGTTACAGCTTCCAAAATACCTTTGATATCTACCATATCTTTTTGAATAGAGGCACTGATCTCTTTTTTTGCATTTTCTATTAAGATGCTTTGGATAGTGTCCTGATGTAACTCTTCAAGAGAGCGCAATTGATTTAAAAAATCCCTTCCTGATTTGGCATCTTCCAATAGCGTCTGTAGGATAGAGGTTGTTCCAAGCATTGCAGAAACAACAATGATTTCATTTTTACCACAGAGTTTTTCTTTTAAAATAGCGAAACAACTCGCATTAGCCACACTACTACCACCAAATTTATGTACTTGATAACCTTCATCGATATGTCTCATCATGTTCTCTCACTTATAGATTCAATAAAATAGCCATTCAACGCTGATGAATGGGTCATGGTTACTTGCGATTGATAAGATAGTGAATAACCCCTAAGGGGTGGTGATGAAGGTGGTGATGAGGGTCGTTTGGAGAAAGTTAGCATTGTCTAGTGATGTCAAACCATATGAACTCATGAAAAAGGGATAGATACTTTGTATATCTAGAAAACGCTTACGATTGGCAAGATGTTGTTTCATGCTTTTAATCTTCCGCTACAATGAATATCAATTGTTGTTAAGTTTGCTTCATTTGAAATCAGTTTTGGATCTGAATGATAGATAAAGTAGTCACCCCTAAGGGGTGGTGGTGAAAGTCACTGTAGTGGAGGTTGAGAAAAAACAGCAGCCTACCCTATTTAAAAAGGCATTGAAGTGAACATTCAATGGTCTAAATCTGGATTGGCTCATAGCGTATGACTTCTATTTGACATAAATATAACCATAATCAGGCTACATGATTTTGGGTGTTGTGTCAATTTTTTGCCGAGAGTGCCTGGGCGAACTTATTCAATACAAAATAAACACAATATGTCGGGATTGCTTCACTTCGTTCGCAATGACGACAATATATTTTTAATTGAACAAAGCATGCGTTTGCCCTGGTTAGAGTGCAACACTCATTGGCGAAAGAGTGTTTGCCAAAAACTTGTCATCTTTTGAAGCTCTTTACTCCATGCTTCATTCATTTTTTGGTAATCACCTTGCTTGGCATTCAATTGCATGTGATTTTGAATGGTTGAAACGAATTGCTCTAACCATGTCTTATACAATTGATTCATGGGGTGACCGGCCAACCAAATCAATTGACGTAATAGATCAGCTGACAAAAATTGAGAAGGGCCACCCTCCATGTCTACAAGAATTTGTAATAGAGTTGCGTTAGTAAGGTCTTTTTGGGTCGAACTATCTTCAACTTTAAAAGCTAAGCCATCCATCACATATTGCTGGACCTCCTCAATGGTGATATACCTACTGATTTCAGTATCATACAAACGTCTATTTTTGTATTTCTTGATGAGCCTAGTCATATTCCATCCAATTTTGGCTTGAACTCTTTCACTACGCCATGTACTGACCGCCATTCACATCCAAATTTGTCCCGGTTATAAACCCAGACTCAGGGGATGAAAAAAAAGCCACAACATGAGCAATTTCGTGAGGATGACCTAAACGTCCAATGGGAATATGGGCAATGATGTCATGCATGACTTGTTCTTTGACTGTCGCCAACATGGACGTATTAATATACCCTGGAGAAATCGTATTCACAGTTATCCCTTTGCTTGCAACTTCTTGCGCTAGACTTTTGGTGAACCCATATAAAGCTGCTTTACTTGCTGCATAATTACATTGACCAAACTGACCTTTATGTCCATTAATCGATGAAATACTGATAATACGTCCGTATTCTCTTTCAAGCATCAAGGGAAGCGCACAATGAGTCACGTTATAGACACTGGTTAGGTTTGCATCTATCACTTCCTGCCATTGAAGAGG
>JAKBCM010000023.1 GCA_021807845.1 Pseudomonadota bacterium | reverse complement strand
TCATCGAGCACAAGCCTTTTACCGCGAACACTTTGATCTGGTGCCCTCCAAATTATCTGCTAATGGTCATTGGGTAGAATATGACTTACCAGGCGGTGGATGTTTTGCCATTACAACGCTCGCAGATGGAGTAAAACCCTGTGATCATTCTGGAGGCTTAATCGCATTTGAAGTGGATCAATTGGACCGTCTGATGGATAAGTTGAAAACCAACGGTGTGAAAATCAAGTTAGATATTTTTTCCACTCCAGTCTGTCATATGGCAGTTATTCTGGATTCTGAAGGCAATGCCATTACCCTTCACCAATTAAAAGCTTAAGATCGGTTGTTAGCGTGATTGTGAGATCTTCCATGATGAAAATTTACTTAGCCTCCAAAAGCCCAAGACGCAGAGAATTATTGGTGCAAATGGAAGTACCCTTTGAAATATTGCCCATAGATACGCCAGAGATCGTACAGCCCAACGAATCTCCAGAAGATTATTCAACACGTGTGACCCAAGAAAAACTCCATGAAGCCTGGCGCAAAATCAACGATGAACACTTAACACCATTACCTGTGTTGTGTGCTGATACTGAAGTTGTCTTAGATGGTATGATTCTAGGCAAACCCCGTGATGCAAATGATGCATTTCACATGATCAAGCGATATTCTGGCAGAACACATCAAGTCATCACCAGCGTTGGATTACGCTATCATGATTACCAAAGAATTTGCATGGATACCACATGGGTTACCTTCGCTGTCATGTCTGATGAGGATATTCGCCATTACCTAACCACTGGTCATTATAAAGATAAATCTGGGTCTTATGGCATTCAAAGTTATATTGGGCAATTTATTTCACGCATTGAAGGTTGTTTTTATTCTGTGATGGGATTGCCATTGAATACTGTTCGTGAACTTCTAAATGACTTAAATGTATATAACCATGGAAACCTCAACTGATCCCGCAGCCATTTATATTCCTAAACATACGTTTGTGACCGAACTTTGTGAAGAGATAGGGTATAGCGCACAAGTGATGGGAGATCTGGTGATTTCTCCCTTTAAAAAAGATATCGTTTGCTTTGCACAAGATATTTGGTTTGAACCTAGAATTGTACATTTTCAATCGATTTCAGAAGCCGTGAGCTTATTGCGTCAAGCAGGTAAGTTTTGGTATTTACATCCCATATCCAACGTGCGCCGCTCGCGATTGATAGAAGAGCAATTACGTTCAATGCCCCCTTTATCACGCCATTTTCCTATTGAAACAATCATACCAGACATAGGCGGGTTCACCCTTATTGACAAAAATACCTTGGTTTATAGCACTAAGCGCCTTAAAAAATGGCCAAACGGCACTTGTTTGTTTATTGAGGATAAAATAAATCCGCCTAATCGTGCCTATTTAAAGTTATGGGAGGCACTTTCTTTATTGGAAAAATATCCCAAGCCAGGAGACAACGCATTAGACTTAGGGGCATCACCGGGTGGTTGGACGTTTGTCATGCAATCCTTAGGCGCAAAGGTGACAGCGGTTGATAAAGCCCCTCTTGATCCCAAAATAGCCAAGCTTCCCAATGTCACATGCTTACAACAAAGCGCATTTGGATTAGATCCAGCCAAGCTAGATAAGACTTATGATTGGGTTCTCTCGGATGTGGCTTGCTATCCTGATAGAGCCTATAGTTTAATCATGAAATGGATAGCATCAGGAGCCGCAAGACAAATGATTTTTACCGTCAAATTACAGGGAAAAACCGATATCGATGTCATTAAAAAATTTCAATCCATACCGAATTCTCTCATCTTGAATCTATTTTATAATAAACACGAAGCGACATTTTTTTATCCAAAGTTTGCGCTGGATCTTAAGTAAATATTCGTTTGATATCATCATCTGACATGAACTATTGCAAAACTGGTTTTCGAAACCAATCACGACCTTCAATAACCCGCGCAATCAACATACCACACACAGAATTTCCCGTAACATTCAACAAAGTAGCGATAGGATCTATGATGATACTTATGGCAGCCACTGCAATTAAAGCGGTAGATGGGAAGCCATAAATGGATAAGATCAAAAGCTCGCCTAACATTCCCCCACTTGGAATCGCCCCCATGACTGTACCCACAAGCAATGAAACCCCAAATGCAACAAGTAACACGGACATCCCTGAAAAATCCATATGAAAAACACTGAACAAAAAAGCAATTTTAATGATGCCGCCAATGACCGAACCATCTTTATGAATGATGGCGCCTAGGGGTATCACCATTTCATAGATTTCAGGAGGAACTTTCATTTTATTAGCCGCATATAAATTTGCTGGAATGCTCGCCGCACTACTACAAGTTGCAAGAGAAGTGACCGCGGGCAAAAAGATATTTTTCCAAAATAATTTGATACCGTCCCATCTGCCTGACAGATAACTATAAAGTCTGAATACAATGAAAAAATATCCGATTGAGAAAAGATAGTAAATCTCAGCTACTTGAAGATAATTTGCCATAATTTGAGGGCCTAGCTCACTCACTATGATGGCAAAGTAAGAGAAAAAACCAATGGGAGCAAAATACATTATCAGAGAAAAAACGCGCATGAAAATGACTTCTCCCGATTGTAAAAATGAAGCAAATCGCTTGCCATGTTCATTGGTAAAAGGGACTGCTAAGCCGACAAGCATTGAAAATACGATGAGCGCCAAGATATGTTCATGTGAGAGCAATTTTGAAAAATCAGGAACTGTGATGATATCTGCAAGATGACTTGAAAATATTGTTGTAGGCATTTTTTCTTGCATCATTAAGGGTAAATGAACATCTTGTCCCACTGGGAACAGATGGATAACCATCATTGATAAAATAGAAGCCACAGAGCTAGTCAATATAAACATCACCATCATATAGAAAAAAATTCGCCCCAACTTTTTCAGTGATCCTGCTCTGGCAATTGCAGAAGACACACTGAAGAAAATCAAAGGCACGATGGCCGTAAAAATCAAATGAAGAAAAATCTCTCCAAAAGGTTTCAAAAATTGTACTTTTTCGCCCCCCAGATAGCCGGCAAATCCACCTAACAGAATAGAGGACAAAAGTAGAATTGAAAAAAAATAAGGCTTCATAGATTTAAACTGAATCAACACAAACGATACTCGCTCTTCTGTCTAACATTGATCATATTTCAGCATAATTGACGCCTCATAGATACAACGCAATACAACGCAATATTGATTATTATATATACACAATGTGTAATAAGTTATTTTTCAGTTCTGTTTGAGGTTGACATGAGTAAAGACAAATGGGAGAGCTCCTTAGAAAGAGCAAAAGATTTGGCTAAACAAGGGCAGACGCTTTCCTATCGTGGCAGAAGTTTTACGCCTACCTCTTTTACTTCTAATCCTCAAAAAGATGGAGAAAACATCACCCCCCTACAAGCATTCACTGAGCGTTTTAGTAATTTAGGTGCCTTAGTGATTCGATTGCACATCGGACAAGGGCAGCGTGCCGGATTGCTCCAACAAATATCCAAGTCCACCTATGCCAGTAACCCAGTAGAAAAACCTGCAAAAGGTGGCGATGATGAAGCCCTCTTTTTTGACACCCAATCTGCAGAAGAAGCTAAAGCAGTCGGTCAAATGTATGAGTTTGCCAGTCATCAACCTTTAGGTCGTGGCAAACTGCTTAACGAGCGCGCTCAACCTTTGATCCATATTAATAAAGCCAAACTTTATGGAGAACAAGCCATATGGGATATTATTCATGCCCCTGTTTGGGGTGTGGGTCGAAGTATGCAGTTTGAGCTGACCAAACAAGGATTTTCTTATATAGAACATCCTCATGACGTAAGCGTAGATGAGATGCAACTCTTGAGCCAACAGCTTGAAGATACTGACGTGTCCTATATTTCAGTATTTGAGCGGCATGATATAAAACCAGTCTTGGCAAACATACAAGATTTAGAGATTTGTCTTGATGATCGACATGAATTTACCCAAGACAAAAATGGCATAGCCATCAAATTACCAGGCAAACAAAATTCCTTTGGGCCTTTAGGCTGGATTGTACACAATAGAACAGGCCAAGTATTACCGCGATTCATTACCGAAGACATTATGCGTGTGAAGGCACTATCCGAAGGAGGGTTTTATGAAAAAAGACCCCAACAACAGAAAATATTACAAGGGGGTAGTCTTACAAATACCACTGGTCAGGGGTTATTTACTCAAAATCAGGCATTCAATGCAATGTATGTCATTTTTGATTATTTAGAAAGATATGATTTTGATCCGCGACCTTTGTTAGATAATTCTCTATCAATCACTTATCAACGCTTACAAAGAAAATGTAAAGAAGAACCAGACATCATTGATGACTTTTTGGTCGGTGCATTGCAAGATGAAATGGTACAGCCATTGCGTATTTCACAGTCACGCAGTAAACGCAGCGAACTGCCCTTGAGATTTACCAATCACTTTGAAGTGACCCTCAATAATTTAAAAGCGATAGCCTATGCGTTTGGTTTGCAAGACAGCAGTGGACAGCCTATTTTTAGAGCATACGATGACAATCCGATTATTCCTCCTAAAGAAGGTCGAATCGATTGCACAGTGAATGGTAAGCTGGCAACGCCTTCGTTTAATACTGGCTCAAGCGTTGCAGCCATTCTTGCCACAGCAGCATTAATTGCACAACACTTGTTATTGGAACAATTATTACCAGAGATTCCCCTGCATGGAACAGATAGTTCATTTTATCAATTGTGTGTTGCTCTATTAGGTGAGCATCAAGGGAAAACCCTGATTGATGATTTATTAAAAACTATTGCTGATTTTCCAGTAGAAAATCAGCAAGTGGTCCTTGGTGCGCAATTTGAGTATTGCCAAAATCTGTTATGTCAATTGCTGGCTGGATTACGCCTAGATAAGCTACCCAAATTTATTCTGCTTTTTGCAAACCCCGCAGCACACACCAATGAGGTGATGGAGCAGTTAGAAGCAACTGAAAAAAATGAGCTCATTAGTATACTCAGAACCTTACATGTCATAGGTGACCTATTGCAACGTTCATTTTTAACCACTGGAGAACCAGAGCAATCACGGGGTATTCTTGCAGGATTAAACCCCCTCATTGCCCGCTTGTCACCAGAGCTTGCAGCAGAGCTTCAAATACAAGATATTTTTGTAGCCGATGTTCTTCCGATTAACAAAGAAAAAGCAAGGGATAGAGTTTCTACAAAAATGTATGAAAAGTGTCCTTTTCTAGCAGGGAAAACAACAAGCCAGGTCACATCAGCACACTCTCCTTCCTTTTTCAACAAAAACTGGCTCGCCAAAGAAAAAATACTGGTAGGAGCAGCCGTTATCGGAGCCGCTGTGATTGGTTCAATCTATATCAAATCTAAATAATCATTGAACAAGTGAAGATAAGGACAGTTATCATCATAACGCAGTGAGTGAGTATGTTCTATACTTGTTCCATATAGACTACTGTTGATGAATGAAATGGAAGCTAATTATATCATCACCCACTTAGCCAAAGATGAGATGTCTGTGGCTATTGACTGGGCTAAACGTGAAGGTTGGAATCCTGGATTGTATGATAAAGACTGTTTTTATCAAACCGATCCACAAGGATTTTTTGGTGGCAAGTTGAATGGGAAAATTGTCGCTTTGGGTTCGGCTGTCATTTATGACGATGACTTTGCATTTTGTGGATTTTATATGGTTGATCCTGCCTTTCGTGGGCGAGGATTTGGTATGGCTCTGACCAAGGAACGCCTTGCCTACATTGGACAGCGCAACGCAGGTCTTGATGGCGTTCTTCCAATGGTCAAAAAATATGAGCAATTGGGCTATCAACTTGCCTACCATAATGCGCGCTATTCTGGCACATTGCACCTTCCTAAAACTACCGAACATCCTGCCATCCAGGCTATTACTCAAATCGATTTTAAAACATTAGCAGCCTATGATCGACGACATTTTCCAGCACCACGAAATACGTTTTTAAGATGCTGGATTCAACAACCCAAAAGTAAGGGCTTCGCTTATCTTCAGGAAGGCGTGCTGAAAGGATATGGCGTCATGCGATCTTGTTATCTAGGATATAAAATTGGTCCATTGTTTGCAGATACTCCAGTGATCGCCCATGAGTTATTCGTAGCATTGGTCAGGCATGCAAATAAACACGCCATCTTTTTAGATATTCCTGAATGTAACCCATACGCACTTGAATTAGTCAAACGCTATGGATTAGAAAAAGTATTTGCAACAGCTCGTATGTATTTGAAATCACCTCCTTTGGTTACAATGGAAGAAATCTATGGGATCACCTCGTTTGAGTTGGGATAAATACATGCGTGATCTCGTGGGTTATGGTCACAAAGGCGCAGGTATTCAATGGCCAGAACATGCCAAAATAGCGGTTAATTTTGTGATTAATTATGAAGAAGGTGCTGAATTAACCCCAGTGAATGGTGATCCGACTGCAGAAGGATATGGAGGAGAATTTCCTCTGACGCCCAAACCCACAGGTATGCGTCATTTCAGTATGGAGTCCTTATTTGAGTATGGAAGCCGAACCGGTCTTTGGCGACTACTTCGTTTATTTGATGCATATCACATTCCTCTGACTTTTTTTATCACAGGATTTGCTCTCACGTTAAATCAAGAGTTTTGTGATTATCTCCGCGCTTCAGATCATGAAATTGCGGGTCATGGGTGGCGCTGGATAGATTACGCAGAAGTCCCGCCTGAGGTTGAAAAGATACATATACAAGAGTCTATCCATACCCTAAAAAAGCTGACCGGAAAAACGCCTCTTGGGTGGTACACTGGAAGACGAAGTGAACATACACGTGATCTACTGATTGAAGTGGGGGGATTTTTGTATGATTCGGATAGTTATGCTGACGATACCCCCTTTTTTATAGACAAGCACTTGATCATCCCCTATTCCTTGGACTGTAATGATTTTCGGTTTAGTACCTCACCTGGATTTAGCTGTCCTGATCATTTTTTTAATCATTTAAAAAACACATTTGATTTTTTGTATCAAGAGAATAGAAGTAATATGATGACCATTGGTCTTCACCCAAGATTTTCTGGTCATCCAGGACGGTGTATGGCAGTGAAGCAATTTCTTGATTATTTAACCGGGTTTAAACAGGTTTGGCTGACTCGTCGTATTGATATTGCGACGTTTTGGATAAATAATAGCGGATAATTTAATACTGTAGTTCATATGATGCATTTTCCTAAATACTTTGTGACTTATTGCGTGATGGATGGTGAGACAGGATCCAATTTTTTTTGGCATGCTTGTCTTGTCCTATCAAAACAAGACTCTTCTGAAAGCCCCATCCGCGTTTTAGATTCTTTCTCATTTTATAGTGATTCGAACATTCCAACCAATCCAGTCATTAGGGAAATTAAGCGCCTTTTCAATTGTCAGTTTAATCTGCAAGGAGGCCATGGCCTTATAAAACAAGAAGAGATGCGCTATCTTGATGGTAATGGTTTACATGGCATCACCTTCGAAACGACTGAAGAAAAATGCAACGCCTTAACTAAGCGATATCAAGAGCTTATCGTCTTCGAAAAACAGGTGATTCAAGAATTAGATGACTTGTTAAAGAAAGAGGGACAGCCTGCCAATTCATACTCTCGTTATGCTAAAGAAAGAGAGTTAGCAGCCAAAGATAATCGTCCTCTTCGCCTACTGCCCTTCCATTTCACAGTCACAATCAATCGCTATGGTTTGGATAGCTCAGCGTCTTATACTTGCAAAGTTCGGGTACTCAATTTGCTAGTTGAAACTCAGATCATTGATGAAACCACTCAAAATAGCATATTAGGTGGGAAGACCAAGTATGCCTTCCCAAGATTCAATGGTCTTCCCTTGGCTCCTTTGCGGATGGTGAGCACTGGGGAGCCCGAACCTCACCAATCGCGAACCTCTAAAGACTGCTTCTACAATCGCAAATGGGGCAGAAACCAATTATTTTTCGCAAGCTCCTTAAACATATATGCCCAAGACGCATCAACGTCTGCCTCACCTATCCACCTAGAGCAAAACCAATCAATAAAAGACATTTTGACCAAGATCAGAAACACAGAAGACAGTTTGCGGCGTAAAGTTAAGGCACTTGAAGAGGTATCGACTGAACAAGCCAAGCGGCGTGAACTTCGAGAACAGTTGCAACAGGTAGAAGCACTTTACGAGTGGTTTAAAGTGTCTTATCAAAACCAATTGCCGCATCTTTTGACTGATAAAATATCAAAAGCTGAAGCAACATTGAATGTCGCCAAACTGATTCTGAACAAAGAAGAGATGAATCATTCTTTTCTGTTTCGAGCATTGGAAAGCCTGTCAACCATCAGTCCTATGCAACGGCTTTTGATTTTGTCCCTTGGAGGCTTATTCTACAATCAGTCTTCTAAAACATATGCAATCGCTGGTGCTGGTTTGTTGGCCAGCTATCAAGTGCTTCGATTCTTTAAAGAAGAAACCGTTTATGCAAAAGAACTCAAAGACTACCAAGCTTCTCTAAGAGCTTGATTTTTTTAGTCTGCCATTGCATGCGCTCGTTCTTCTAATACAGCAACAGCAGGTAAAACTTTCCCTTCTAAGTACTCAAGAAATGCACCACCACCTGTGGAGATGTATGAAATTTGATCGGTGAGATCGTATTGGTCAATAGCAGCCAAGGTATCCCCCCCGCCCGCAATTGTACAAGCATGGCTCTCTGCGATAGCAATCGCCAAAGCTCTGGTACCATATGAAAATTGAGGGAACTCAAACACACCCACAGGACCATTCCAAATGATGGTTTTAGCTTCGTCCAGAATATCAATGTAGCGAGCAACTGTTTCGGGGCCAATGTCCATGATCATGTCATCATTCGCGATGTGAGCTAACGATTTATTATAAGCTGGACAATTTTCATGGAAAGACTTTCCGACGACAACATCAGAGGGAAGCGGTATTTGACAGCCTGATACGTTGGCAAGTTCTAAAATGGCTCGTGCTTCATCCAAAAGGTCATGCTCATACAAAGATACCCCAACTTCATGCCCTTGCGCTTTTAGAAAATTATTGGCAATCCCTCCCCCTGCAATAAGCACATTAACCCTAGTTACCATTTGTTTTAATAAAGACAATTTCGAAGAAACTTTTGCTCCACCAACAATTGCGATGATGGGTTTTTCTGGGTTTTTAAGGACTTGTTGAAGCGCTTCAATTTCACGAACCAATAAGGGTCCTGCGGCAGAAATGGGTGCAAATTGAGCGACACCACAAGTGGATGCATGCGCCCGATGAGCGGTGCCAAAAGCATCCATAACAAAAATATCACATAAATTCGCTAGACGTTTGGCAAGTTCTGGATCATTGGCTTTTTCACCCACATTAAATCGCACATTTTCACAAACAACCAATTCCCCAGGGTTCACTTGAACACCCTCTAAATAGTCGCGAACAAAATGAACTGGATGGTTGAGATGCGCACTGAGATAATCACTTACTGGCTGTAATGAAAGTGTCCTGTCCATTTTACCCTCAGTTGGGCGACCTAAATGGGAGAGTACAATAACCGCCGCTTTTGCTTCTAAAGCCATACGTAACGTTGGTAGCGCTGCTTGTAAGCGTTGATCACTTGTGATCATCTTATCTATGATGGGAACGTTTAAATCCTCTCGAATCAAGACTCGTTTGTGATATAGATTGAGATCAGTCATTTTGGTGAGATTCATGGTTCGTCCTTAAAGGTTCATCATGTGATATGCTGTATCGAGCATGCGATTTGAAAATCCCCATTCATTATCATACCAAGCAACAACTTTCACTAATTGTCCCATGACTTTGGTTTGGGTGGTATCAAAGATGGCCGATGCTTTGTCGTGATTGAAATCACAAGATACCAAGGGTTCATCATTGATGTGTAATATGTCGCTTTTTGCAGCCCGCATGATGTCATGAACTTCTTCGACAGTTGTTTTACGAGAAGCAATGAAAGTAAAGTCTACAACAGATACGTTCAAAGTAGGGACACGCATTGCAAAGCCATCTAATTTACCAGCAAGCTCAGGCAATACAAGACCTACTGCAGATGCTGCACCTGTTTTGGTTGGAATGATAGATTGGGTAGCAGATCGAGCCCGGTGAAGATCGGGATGACTGCCATCTAAAAGCATTTGATCTTTGGTATAGGCATGAACGGTATTTAATAGTCCTTGTTCAATGCCCAAAGCATCATTGAGTGGTTTGACAATCGGAGCCAAGCAATTGGTGGTACATGAAGCATTCGAAACAATTTGGTGAGAAGCTTGTAAGGTTTGATGATTCACCCCATATACAATTGTGGCATCACAGTCTTTTCCAGGCGCTGAAATCAAAACTTTTTTAGCCCCTGCCGTCAGATGCTGTAGAGCCGTTGCTCTATCTGTAAAGCGACCTGTGCACTCAAAAACCAAGTCAATATTTAATTCTTTCCACGGAAGTGCACTGGGATTCTTTTCCTTAGTGACCTTAATAGGTGGGTGGCCATCTATCAATAGTTTATCTCCGTCAATCGCCACTGTTTCATGAAAACGGCCATGAGTTGAGTCATAACGAGTTAAATGTGCAGTGGTTGCAATCCCTGATAAATCATTGATTGCAACAATCGTAAAATCCTTTTGACGCTTGTATTCAAAAATAGACTTTAAAATGCAGCGACCAATGCGCCCATAACCATTAATTGCAACACGAATTGCCATACTACTTCTCCAAATAACAGTGCTTAAGCACTTGAATCATGACTAAATAAAGAATTTAAAGCTTCCATTGTTTTTTCAACGGTAATGCCTAAATAGTTGTATACGTCCTTTATAGGTGCAGACGCTCCAAAACGATCAAGACCGATAACCTTGCCATCTAATCCAACAAAACGGTACCAATAAGCTGTAGCTTGAGCTTCAATGGCAATCCGCTTACGTATGGTTGGTGGAAGGACCTTGTCCTGATAAGCTCTATCTTGGTTAAGAAAACGCTCCGCACAAGGCATAGAAACCACTCGTATGTTTAGACCTTGTTGATAAGCCTCTTTGGCAACGGACAAGGCAATTTGCACCTCTGATCCTGTTGCAATTAAAATGGCATCAGGGACACCCGCGGTATCTTGTAAAACATAGCCCCCTGTGACAATGAGTTCTGAATCGAGTTTCCCGTGAGTCAGCGGGGGTAAATTTTGTCTTGTTAACAACAAGCTTGATGGGCCTTGGTGATGTTCAAGGGCTTGCTGCCAAGCAACGGCGGTTTCCAAAAGGGAAGCCGGCCGCCAAACTTGCATATTGGGGGTCATACGCAACATCGATGCATGCTCTATGGGTTGGTGCGTAGGGCCATCTTCTCCCAAACCAATTGAATCGTGAGTATAAACAAAAATAACCCGTTGCTTCATCAAAGCTGCCATGCGCACTGCGTTTCTTGCATAATCTGAAAAAACCAAAAAGGTCCCGCCATAAGGGATAAACCCACCATGAAGCGCAAGACCATTCATGATGGCAGACATGGCAAATTCTCGCACACCATAATTCAAATAATTTCCTTTGAATTCATCGTGTGTGATTGGAACGGTGCCTGACCAATCGGTATTGTTAGATCCTGTCAGATCAGCTGAACCACCTAACATCTCAGGAAGGATGGCCGCAAATGCTTCTATACAATGTTGAGAGGCCTTGCGTGTGGCAATGGCCTTGTCGCTCTGGCGACAGTCTTCTAAGAAAAGTTTGGTTTTTGTAGCCCAAACATCTGGTAAGTCGCCATTAATCCGGCGTAAAAATTCAGCGTAATCATCGGGCCGTGCTTGTTGATATTCTTGACAAAGTTTGAGCCACTGTTGTTCCTCATGCTGTCCTTGCTCTATATGATTCCAAGCAGCATATATCGTGTCTGGAATCACAAAAGGAGCATGGGGCCAGTTGAACCGGGCACGGGCCTCTTCTATATTTTTTTCACCCAAAGGTGCGCCATGTGATTTCTCACTACCAGCAAGAGCCGTTCCTTGACCGATGATGGTTTTGCAAATGATAAGGGTTGGTTTGCTCGTTTCTTGTCGAGCACTAATGATGGCATTTTCAATGGCTTTGATGTCATTGCCTTCTATATTATCAATCACTTGCCAGTGATACGCTTTAAAGCGCATGGCTGTATCATCTGTGAACCATCCTTCAACAGGCCCATCAATAGAAATGCCATTATCATCATAAAATACAATGAGTTTGCCTAGCCCCAATGTTCCTGCTAGTGAGCATGCTTCATGCGAAATACCTTCCATCAGACAACCATCGCTAACAAAGGCATACGTGTAATGATGAACGAGCTGTCGGTCATCATTGAAACGCGCTGCTAGCGCTTTTTCAGCAATGGCCATACCTACAGCATTAGCAAGTCCCTGCCCCAATGGGCCAGTTGTGGTTTCAACGCCTGGTGTTTCAGTCGACTCTGGGTGACCTGGTGTTTTTGAATGCAATTGGCGAAAGTGCTTTAGCTCATCTATAGAAAGCGCATAACCGCTTAAATGCAAAAGAGAATAAAGCAACATGGAGCCATGACCGTTTGACAATACAAAACGATCGCGATTAAACCAGCGCGGGTTTTTAGGATTATGTTTCAGGAATTTTTTCCATAAAACAGTCGCAATATCCGCCATCCCAAGGGGCATGCCAGGATGTCCTGATTGCGCCTTCTCGACTGCATCCATGGTTAAAAATCGTATTGCATCACTGAGCTCTTTAAAATGACTCATGGTTTTATTTAGGTTG
>JAKBCM010000162.1:537-2943 GCA_021807845.1 Pseudomonadota bacterium | reverse complement strand
TTCCGATCTAATTAATCGTTTTATAGTCATTCACTGTTACAGTACTCCCCCATGAAAAGGGGTTATACCATTTGCTAGTACTGACTTCATGCGTCCCGCTTATGACTTTTTTTTGCCGAACATCCTCTGCATCAAGAGAAACATTAAATGGAATATCCGTTGTAGACTTTTTAATACCTTCGAGAATAGGTAATTTTAAGTCGGCCACATCTTCAAAAATTTCAGCAATATGTTTTTCATACTCAATCTTTAAATTATCGCGAATAAGGTCTTGTGCCTCAATGAAAATTCGCTCATAGGAATTTATCAACTCTAAACGGCGCCCTTGAATCTCTTTAGCCGCCCACTCGAGCTTCTGTTGCGCTTCCTCCTTCGATGCATCGGCACTCCTGAACTGCCCCCCCATATTCCTAATGAAATCATCCCCTTTTATTTGCAGCTTATTGAGGCTTGACACAATTTCCGCGGGCAAAACGATACCGCTTTGCTCGAGTTTCTTTTTATAAGATGCCGTTTCCAAACTTTTCGCATGTCGTTTCTCAAGATTTTCAATTTCTTTTTTTATACTCTCAATCTCATGCTGATTATTCTCAATTTCGACATCTAGTTCAGCTGAATTCAAACCCGCCTCAATTGCTTTATTTACGGCGTCGTATGCACGCTTAAGGCGATGCGGGAGATTGTATTTATCAATGTACTCATCGATCATCACTTCTACAGCAGGCAGCCCGCTACTCAGCATCAAAGGCGTCATTTTCTTTGCATCAAGGAGTCGCTTGACCCGCGAAGTAACTGGCATATATTGCAGTAAATTCATGCTAGCCTCTTCAGTGAAGAGATCGGCCATTTCTTTATAATTGCTACGCTCTTTCCTAGTATGCTGATCACTCGGTTTACGGATCAATCGCGTCAGATTTGCTGAAACCGGACAAATCAAAGGATTCACAATGCCATGATGATTCAAATACTCCCTGACACGATCCAGTACTGAACTTATGTTTTCTTTTTCAGGGTCAAAAACATCCATTTTATTGACCACAAAAATAAATCGATCGCGACTCTGCATCCCGCTGGCCTTCATTGCCTCGGAAACCAATCTTAGCAAATTGCTATCATCGTTAACTCCTAGACTCTGCGCATTCAGGACATATAGAATCAGAGGATTACTATATGAGTCTTGAATATATTTCATTGTGGCACGTTGATGCTCTTCGTTCCTACTATTATTCGGACCAGGCGTATCCGTCAAAATTAACCGGACATCGAGACGATCGGTAATCGCCAGAATATTTCCTTCAATAGCAATCAATCTAGTTTCACTTTGCGCATTCCAGTCCTGAAGCTTTGGCAAAGACACAACATCAGACGAGTCAATCAAGACCCCATCATGATTATAGCATTTAGCGGAAAATCCCTTCTCCGGGACTTTCTTATCCATTATTTTAAAAATCGTTGCCGTAGTTGCCTCATTCGCTGCAGGCAGCAAATCATCACCCAGCATGGCATTAATCAGGGTTGACTTCCCTGATGACATAGTAGCCACCACACATACTTCAAAATCACGATCAAAAGCATCATCAAGCGATTTTTTTATGGCATCATTTTTATTTATGAAATCGGAAAATCGATCCTTTTCTTTCGCAGCGTCTATCAATTTCTTAACTTTTTCCAAGCGCTGCTCCGTAGGCGAGGATTTTTCCCACTTCAACTTGATCTTCATCCCCTCACTACGCGCTTGCTCAGCAGTCTTTAAAACGTCTAGATAGTCCGATTCAACCCCCTTGAAATTAACATGGAAATCATTGTCGCCATTGAAAAGACTACTTAACTCATGGAAAATATTTTCCACCCACTCTTGTATGCGAGACCCCTTGAGCCTTGCCAAAGGGCTGGCATCTGAAGGGACTTTCCCGTTGATCAAAAACTTCGTATCGACAATAAATGGATTGTGCTCAATGTAAACCGTATTCATAATAGCCCCTTAATTAACGCCAACCTTCGATAAGATATTTAACGGCATTTAAGCCACTAAGGGCTTCCAATTTCCGCAACTTTCTACCTTCGATAAAATTACGAAAAGACTTTTTCCAAAAAAAACCAAAAGCCAGTAAAACCCTATACATCCATTTATTTACCTCAAGAGACTCAAAGTCATCACCGATCTCATGCAGGGCTTGGCGCAAAGTAACACGCTCAACACGAGTTAGCCGAGCTCCAGCGATTTTTTTACGCACAACCAGTGCAATATTAGCCATCATCGGAATAATGACTGGATTACCAAAACCAACACTGGATAAATATTGACGAACACTCTCTATACAACCAGCCAGACTCTCACCTTTTTCAGCATCAAGCAAATCAACTTTGTTGAGGATGAAATAAACACGAACATGTTTTTTTTCAACC
>JAKBCM010000162.1:0-527 GCA_021807845.1 Pseudomonadota bacterium | reverse complement strand
AATTGCTCGCCCAACAACTTAATTAGATTGATGTCATCATTGGTGCCGAATTGAGCCACATTTAGAACATAGAATAGGGCATTAAAGCGAACAGCACGCAAAGCGTCAAATAGGGATTGCGCATGTTTTTCATTCTGACTGTTATTGGGTCCGGGCGTATCATAAACAACCAACCCAGACCTCAACTCCGGGGCCGCACAAAAAGAGCCTCTTATGGCAATTTTCTCAATTTCACTATTGACATTCCAGCTCCGAACAATAGAAAGCGACAAACTCTTTGATACAGCCACCTCTTGACCCGAAGCCGAATAGCAACTGCCACTAAACTCTTTAGCCCCACTTTGATGCTCAATGCTGGTCAGGCAAGCCGTCGTAGCCTCGTTACTGGAAGGAAGAACCTCATTGCCAATAAGAGCATTGATAAGCGCAGTCTTCCCGGAGCTCATCGTCCCTGCCACCAAAACCCCATAACTCTCATAACCCATAGGCTCTACAGATGAGTTACGAGTACGCATAGCCGACTCCAG
>JAKBCM010000161.1 GCA_021807845.1 Pseudomonadota bacterium | reverse complement strand
GAGGTGATGTTTCAAATCATGATGAAAATAGTGATTCAGTTTTTCTAGTACCCAATGTTTCATACGCTGATTGACGGATTCGATGGCTTCCAACATAGGTACTTCTATCCCAAGTGCTTTTGCAGTATGTACCAAGGCTCTTCCATCTTTAGGAAAACATGACCCACCAAAGCCAATTCCTGCTTGCAAAAAAAGAGGACCAATACGCTGATCTGTACCAATTCCTTGCCTAATTTCTTCAATGTTTGCTCCAACTTTTTCAGCAATACAACTGATTTCATTGATAAAACTAATTCTTGAAGCAAGCATTGCATTGGCTGCATATTTACTCAGCTCAGCCGAAATACAAGACATTTTCAACAAAGGAATGCCTTTTTCGGTTAAGGGTTGATAAATAGTCGCTAATATAGCCAGCGCATCGCTATTACCACCAATAATAATGCGGTCTGCGTTTAAAAAATCATCAACAGCGCTTCCTTCCCGTAAAAACTCTGGATTGGAAGCAACTGTCATACCATATGGTTTTTGATAACGATTTAGTTCTTCATTTATATATGCCTGTAGTGCATCTGAGGTACCCACTGGCACGGTTGATTTGATGACAACCAACCCCTGAGTGACTGCATGCTGAGCCAAGTGAGAGGCTACAGCATAGACTGCTGACAGATCAGCCTCACCATTCAAAAGACTTGGGGTACCAGTGGCTATGAAATGGACTTGGGCTTTTTGATTTGCAAGAACAGCATCTGTCGTGAATTGCAAACGGCCTAAAGCCAACTGTTCTTTTAATAGTTCGGGTAAGCCTTCTTCATAAATGGGACACTCCCCCTCTCTGAGTCGAGCCACTCGTTCTTGATTAATATCTACACAGGTGACTTGATGCCCTATTTTGGCCAAACAAACAGCACAAGACAGTCCTACATAGCCTGCTCCATAAATGGCAATATGATGAAAATCCATTATTTAGTTTGCAACCTGCCATGAACCATCTGGTTGTCGGCAAGCTTTTCCATAGATTTGTTGGGTTTTCCCGCCAATAACAGCTGTCGTTGTATATTCTCGACAGGGAAGTTCATGAACATAGTACGTACGAGTAGGTCTCACCGTGAATTGATTACCATTATCAGGATTCGTCCAAACAACGACCTTATTCGTAGGTGCTGTTTCTAATGCGCGTTGCATTTCCAATCTGTCTTGACGATCCATATACTGACCAATTTTGCCACCAAGATAGGCTCCGACCATGGCGCCACCGACAGCAGCTGCAATTTTACCAGATCCACTACCAAACTGACTGCCAATAAGCCCACCGACCACACCACCGGTGACAGTGCCTACATCTTGATTGGTCACTTGTGAGCAGCCAGATAAAAAAACTGAGAGGGACAACGATGCAAACATTATTTTTTTCATTTTTGTTCTCCAGGAAATAATGGTTGTGTGAGTGATGATCTTGATCTTACATTCTATCATCAGGAATAAATGTTATCTATAATGACGTGTTCGTGCTGTTAATTGACAATTCAGTTCATACGCGAAAGTCTTAGCTGATTTTGCAATGGTTTCTACAGGAATATATTGCCCCCATAGCTCGACTGGATCACCTTCTTTCACTTCTGGACAATGAGTCAAATCAATGGTGAGCATGTCCATAGATACACGACCCACGATGGGTGCAATCAATCCATTCACCCAAGTCGGCGTATTTTGACCAATATGTCTTGGATATCCATCACCATATCCGACAGGAACCACACCAATGACGGTTGGCCTATCACTTCGCCAAGTTCCTCCATATCCTATTGGTCTATGCGGTGGATAATGATGAATCACACTGATGGCTGAAATAAAACGCAACACAGGGATCAAACCGAGGGTTTGTCCGATTTGATTGTCAAAAGGAGAGACTCCATACAGCATAATCCCTGGTCTAACTACATCGGCATGCGCGTCTTTCAGTGCCATAATTGCTGCTGAATTAGCAATACTACGGATGATTTTTGTATCAGAAAGTTGTATCTGATTAAATTGAGCTAATTGCATCTGATTCGCTGGATTTTCTGGCTCATCAGCACATGACAAATGAGTCATCAAGCCAATCTCTTTATCTATCCATGGACATGCGAGCAACGCCTCGACCACTTGACTGACTTCTTCTGGCAAAAAACCCAAACGTTGCATGCCCGTATTGACTTTGACCCATACCTTAATTTTTTTGGTCATGGGCGTATTGAGGATCCATTTTAACTGAAGCGCCTGATGAACAACGCATTCCACATGAAGACTTGTCAGAAATTCTAACTCATCCTGGTGATATACCCCCTGAAACAGGACACAAGGACTTCGACTACCGAGGGCTCTTAATGCTTTCGCTTCCTCAATACAACTCACCCCAAATGCATCAACCCGTCCTTCCAGTACGGGTAAAACAGAAGCCAAACCGCATCCATAAGCATCGGCTTTCACCATAGCAATGATTTTTTGACGAGAAGCATATTGCCTGACTTGATTCAGGTTGTGTAACAATGCGGTTGAATTGATATCGATATGTGTAGGTCTTGCCACGTTAATCAGCCCTTGGGGAATTTTGATAGCCATTAAAGGCCAAGTCTTCAAAGCGTGTATATTTCCCAAGAAAAGCGACCCGAACTTTGCCAATTGGACCATTCCGTTGTTTTGCAATAATGACTTCAGCGGTCCCTTTATCTGGGCTATCTTCGTTATACACTTCATCTCGATAGATAAAACAAATCAAATCAGCATCTTGCTCAATCGCGCCTGACTCTCTTAAATCTGACATCACAGGCCTTTTATCCTGACGCTGTTCTAGACTTCGATTTAATTGTGATAAAGCAATGACTGGCACTTCTAATTCTTTTGCCAATGATTTCAAACTGCGTGAAATTTCAGAAATTTCCGCTGTGCGATTGTCTGCTTTAAAACCAGGCACTTTCATCAACTGCAAATAATCCACCACAATCAGTGCCAAAGGTCCATGCTCTTTCACCAAACGCCTTGCTCGCGCACGAAGCTCAACAGGACTGAGAGCCGCAGTATCGTCAATAAAC
>JAKBCM010000022.1 GCA_021807845.1 Pseudomonadota bacterium | reverse complement strand
TGGCAGATACTTTCTTTAGGGGTATTCTTGCGATTTTTGCCACCACATTTTCAATTTCATTGACAGCAATCACTTTTTTACGTTTGCTAGGCGTCAAAAGATTTTGATAAGCCCCTGCTTCATCGAACACATCAATGGCTTTATCTGGCAAAAATCTATCATTGATATACTTAGCAGACAACACAGCAGCCGCTTTTAAAGCAGAAACAGAAAACTTAACCCCGTGATGTGCCTCAAGGCGTCCTTTTAGGCCTTTTAGGATTTCAAAGGTTTCATCAATACTTGGCTCGGTTATATCTATCTTTTGAAACCGTCTGGCAAGCGCCCTATCCTTCTCAAAAATACCGCGATACTCTTGATAAGTAGTTGATCCAATACATTTCAACTCACCATTAGCAAGCAAGGGTTTAATCAAATTAGACGCATCCATCACCCCACCAGAAGCAGCCCCTGCTCCGATAATGGTATGAATTTCATCAATAAACAAAATGCCACCATCTTGTTCCCCTAATTGCTTTAATACCGCTTTTAATCTTTTTTCAAAATCCCCGCGATATTTGGTGCCAGCCAAAAGAGCCCCTAGATCCAAGGCATAAACCACACACTTACTGATGGCTTCAGGAACCTCACCATCCACAATACGTCTGGCCAATCCTTCTGCAATTGCAGTTTTTCCAACCCCTGCTTCACCAACAAGCAATGGATTATTTTTACGTCGCCGACATAACACCTGTATGGTTCGTTGAATTTCTTCATGTCTTCCGATGAGCGGATCAATTTTACCAATTCGTGCCCGTTTATTCAGATTCATGCAGTAGCTTTCAAGAGGCGATTCATTGCCCTCGCTACCCATCATGTCTTCATCCATCGACGCATTCATGCTGTCATTCATATCATTATTTTGATATTTGGATACGCCATGCGAAATGTAATTGATGACGTCTAGACGGGTGATATTTTCCCGACGTAAAAAATAGACGGCTTGGCTTTCTTGTTCACTAAAAATAGCTGCAAGAACATTTGCACCACTGACTTCCGTTTTTCCCGCTGATTGAACATGAAAAACGGCACGTTGCAATACCCGTTGAAACCCAAGGGTTGGTTGGGTCTCGCGCTCAAGCTCTTCCTCTGGGATCCTAGGTGTCGTTTCGTCGATAAATTCAATCAAGTCTCGGCGCAGAGAATCAATATTGGCATCACAAGCCTGCAGGACATTGCCTGCAGATGGATTATCAAGGAGAGACAATAACAAATGCTCAACTGTCATAAACTCATGACGTTTTTCTTTGGCTTCCTTAAAAGCTAAGTTTAAGGTAAATTCAAGCTCTTTGTTTAACATGATCGTTGCTCCTATCCAGCAGCCACCTTACTCCGGCTCCATGCTGCACAGCAATGGATATTCATTAGTTCTAGCATAATCATTCACTAAAACAACCTTGGTTTCGGCAATATCCCTCGTGAAAATTCCACATACACCTCGTCCTTGAAGGTGCACCTGAAGCATCACTTGTGTTGCTGTCTCCTCATTCATATGAAAATAACACTTCAATATATTAACCACAAACTCCATCGGAGTATAATCATCATTTAAGAGCACTACTCTGTATTTTCTAGGCTCCTTTAGTTCTGGTTCCGCTTTCGTTTGTTTGGTTTTTTCTTCTAGCACTTCTTGAATAAATTGTCCTGCCATAAATGAAAACCCTATATTAATTTTATAGCCTGACATCGAGCGTTTGGCCAGTAATTCTCAACATAAATTGCATAAAATTCTAGTTCTGTGATATTCTAAAACATTTATCGCATTTATTTTTCAAATTGTTTTCTCATGCCATATGTTTAATTATAGCCTGCCCAAAGCCCGAACAACTAACACAGGTCGCATTTTCCATCAGTCTTTCAAAATCATAAGTCACAGTTTTGGCTTCAATCGCTGCTTCTACTCCTTTAATGATTTTATCGGCAGCTTCAACCCAACCTAAATGGCGAAGCATCATCTCAGCTGACAAAATGAGTGAACCAGGGTTTACCTTATCAAGTCCTGCATATTTTGGAGCAGTTCCGTGTGTTGCCTCAAACACAGCTATACCATCGCCCATATTGGCTCCAGGGGCAATACCAATCCCACCTACTTGGGCAGCTAGTGCATCTGAAATATAATCACCATTGAGATTGAGCGTTGCTATCACACTATACTCTTCTGGTCTTAAGATGATTTGTTGTAAAAACGCATCGGCAATCACATCTTTCACAATGATTGCTTTTCCTGTTTTAGGATTCATCAATTGCATCCAAGGCCCGCCTTGATAGGCTTCTGCGCCAAATACATCACGAGCAACCTGATACCCCCAGTCTTTAAAGGCCCCTTCTGTAAATTTCATAATATTGCCTTTGTGGACAAGAGTCACTGAATCTCGATGATTATCAATCGCATATTGAATAGCTGCTTTGACCAAACGAGTGGTACCTTCCTTTGAAACAGGTTTGATCCCAATACCACAATGCTCTGGAAAACGAATTTTCTTAACACCCATCTCATGCTGTAAAAAATGAATCACTTTTTTTGCTTCTATTGTGTCAGCTTGCCATTCTATGCCCGCATAAATATCCTCTGAGTTTTCACGAAATATCACCATATTGGTTTTCCATGGTTCTTTGAGAGGACTTGGTGTGCCGGTAAAATAGCGAATAGGTCGTAAACAGGTATAGAGATCTAATTGCTGCCGAATAGTCACATTCAGTGAGCGAATACCTCCCCCAACAGGTGTGGTTAGTGGACCTTTGATAGAGACAACAAACTGTTTCAATGCTTCTAATGTTTCCTTAGGCAACCACTCATCAGGACCATAGATTTTGGTCGCTTTCTCTCCCGCATAAATTTCCATCCAAGCAATTTTCTTTTTATTCCCATATGCTTTTTGAACAGCAGCATCAACCACACGAATCATCACCGGCGTAATATCAACACCAATGCCATCACCCTCAATGAACGGGATAATAGGGTGATCAGGAACATGAAGAGTCAAATCTGAGTTAACAGTGATGGCACTTCCTTCTGTAGGTCGCTCTATTTTATCAAATGACATGGATAACTCCGTCTGGTTAATGAGTGGTTACTTTTTTCAATTCTTTTAAAAGTTGATCACGAAACGTTTTATAATCAACTTCCAACGCGTGTCTGGTATTGTCTTTAAAACGTTGACGTATGTTTTTGATTTCCTTGTCGATGTGATGATTCAAATCGCGAGGGATAGTCAACTTTCCTGAGATAATGTTCGCTGCTATTTTTGCTTGATAATCAGCGAGCGGCCAAATGCAACCTTGGGGTTGAAATAAACCGATAAAAAATAGCCGCTCAAGCGTTGGATGAATCATTTTTCGATAGAGAGGGATATGCGTCAACATACTGAAATCAACCAAATCCTTATTAAAAAAAGGAAACGTGATGCGATACCCTGTCGCATAAATGATGGTATCAAAGGCCTCTTTTTTCCCATCGACAAAATAAACATAATCACCTTCAAACCGTGCAATGCCCTGCCGAGGATAAATTTTGCCGTGACGAATAAAATATAAAAGCTCAGAGTTAATGGTTGGATGGACCTCTAACGGTTTACCCAGTGGTTTTTGTAAATGATACTTTTTATATCGACCTTGTAAAATTCGAATCACTGCTGTGGTTAACAGTTGTTGACACCAAAACGGCATCCAATTGATGGTTGAAAAAGCGATATCTGTTGGCTTTCCACAAATAAACTTAGGAAAAACATGTTGACCTCGGCGCATGCTAATACAAGTTTTGGTGGCAATACGCGCTACCTCTACCGCAATATCACAGGCAGAGTTTCCTCCCCCCACCACTAACACCCGTTGATTTTTAAAAGGCAGTGCTTTTTTATATTCATGTGCGTGAAGAATATTTCCACTAAAATGCCCAGGGTAAGTGGGTTGGATAGGATCCCAATGATGACCATTGGCAACCAGTACATAATCAAACCATTCCTTATGGTCACCAGAAGCATCTCGATATGCTACGGTCCATTGTTGATTTTCCTCTTGTTTGACATCAGCTACACACGTATTAAATCGTATAAAGTCTTTGACTCCAAAATGGTCAGCATATTGATTAAAATACTGTAATAGTTGACGATGTGAGGGGTAATCAGGATATTCATAAGGCATTGGAAAATCTTCGTACTCAGACATTCGCTTTGAACTAATGATATGAGTCGTTTCATAAATACTAGAATGACGTCCTAGCTCATCATAAACCCAATTTCCACCTAACTGATTGTTTTTCTCAAATACCGTAAAATGAGTTAAGTTTTGTTGCAATAAGTTCTTGGCTGCAGTGATTCCAGAAGGCCCTGCGCCAATAATACAGATCTTTGGTGAATCTTTAACACTAAGATTTTTTTTCATGATTATTTTGATTATATTTTTTCATCGTTTCCAATATCTTCTCAACCATGATCAGTTGAACCACTTTATCCTTATCAATTGTAAAATGATTTACATAATATCCACGACGTCCTCCATTTGCATTTTTCATTGAGTCCACATTCAAATTCATAATAGTCGTTCGCTGACTATCTACCGCATGTAATTTTAAACCACTAAACATAGGAACAAATGAAGGTTTATAGATATTTACTGCTTCTGTTACATTAGGCGGAACGGGTAGTGGCGATACTGCATCTATCGTGATCAGTAATGGTACTGGGATATTCGCTCGATAGAGATCCCTTGCCACTTTGATTTGTTCATTGGCTCCCAGCGAATGACCAACCAAAATGATAGGCCCCTGTAATTCGGGTGTATTATAATGTTTGATGATATATCGACTCAGCGCGCTTGCCTTATACCACACGGTACTTGAAGTATGGATCTGATAATCATTATATAATGTGTCCTCCAAATGATTCATTCCCTTACTAAATACCCCGCCTAAGCCTCCACGCATGGTATAAACAATTCCTTTGGGATAGCGGGTATTTTTAAGACTCGCAGTTTTATTTTTGCCATCATTGGTTGCAAGATCAATACAAGAAGTCAGCAATGAGCAAAGACATAACAGCACAGTTGATACGATAGTTTTCATTGTACGCCACTTATGAAATATATAAATTAATACACTCTAGCCTGAATCTTCGTTGGCTTTTTGGCCATGAGCCATTGGAACCATGGCCAACACATGGTACTGATCCCAACATTAGCAAAAATCATCCAAATCCCGTTGCTATAACCCAAAAATGCATCAATGACATACATAGTGAACTGGTAAATGAAACAAATGGGTGCAATCAACATCATTTGTTGGAATATTGAAAAAAAATGAAACCTTCGAGCTTTCCCAGAAGCTATCCAAGTCGTCAATACCAGTGCAAACGCATGTACTCCTATCACTGTAGATAATAATACATCTAAGCATAACCCAAAGAGAAACAATAAAGTAATACTAAAATAGTTTGGTAAAAAAAACTGAATGTATAGTACAAACAACAGCATCCAAGGTGGTCGTAATCCCGAAATCATTTCTGGCAAGGGGACGATAATCAGCACAAAAACGCCTATTAAAGACAGTAACAAACGAATATTTTTCGTCATCATGCTTTCTCATCCATGACACTCATCCGCTCTTTTATTTCTTCCGTTAATGCTTCATGCTCTTCTTCAGGCCAAATGACCAGCACCAAACGATTGCGGTTTAACAAAGCCACAGGACTGACGCGGACTTTGATAAACTCATCCCCAGGAATACTCTTCACATCACTAACAAGGCCTACTGGATATCCTTCGGGGTATCGTCGTCCAAGACCTGATGTCACTAACATATCACCCTTGATGATAGATGACGTTTTGGGTAAATTAATCAGGGACAATTGGCTTAAACTGTTGGTTCCAACTAATATTGCTCGCTCTCCTGTGCGACTATTTCTGACTGGCACTGCCGATTTTGAGTCGGAAATGAGTAAAACTGTACTGGTCATCAAACCCACATCAATGATCTGTCCCATGATTCCTTTCGCATCGAGGACAGGCAGACCTAATGATATGCCATCTCGTGTTCCTTTGTTTAATACGATCAATTGTCTTGAAGGATTCGTGTCTACAGCCAATATTTGTGCTGCCATCGCTTTCTGAGTAGATGTAGAAGAGGCAGATAATAAGGCTTTAAGCTCCGAGTTTTCTTTACTAATCATCAATAATTTTTGTAGCTGGGCTTCAAGCATAATTTGTTGATAACGCAATTGCATATTTTCATTGATCAGTGCCTTTTTCGTACTCATCAATGAACCAACCCACCCTGCCACTCGCACAGGATAATCGACCATGTATTGTACTGGCAATACAAGTAAAGAAAAAATGCTGCGCGCATTATTGAGCGTTCGATAATGGTAGTCAGCAAGCATCAAAGTTAAGGCGAAGATCAAAGCAAAAGCAAAGCCTAAGGATGACTTGCTATTCTTAGCAAAGAGCCTATTTTGATCATTATTCGGTTGAGAGGAAATCACCGCCGCGTAAATCCATGGTTTCTAACGCCTTGCCACCGCCACGTGCAACACACGTTAAGGGGTCTTCAGCAACTAACACTGGCAAGCCAGTTTCTTCCATCAGCAAAGTGTCCATGTTCTTCAACAAAGCACCGCCACCCGTCAATACCATTCCTCGTTCTGCAATATCCGCTGCAAGCTCAGGAGGAGCTAATTCGAGAGCCGCCCTGACAGCGCCAACGATACCAGATAAGGGTTCTTGAAGTGCTTCTAATATTTCTGCACTGGTTAAGGTAAAGCTACGTGGCACACCCTCTGCCAAGTTTCTACCGCGAACCTCTATCTCAAACAGATCGCGACTTGGAAATGCAGAACCAATTTCATGTTTGATCCGCTCTGCCGTTGTTTCACCAATGAGTGTGCCATAATTACGACGTACATAAGATACGATGGCATCATCAAATTTATCACCACCAATGCGAACCGATTGATGATATACAATCCCACTTAACGAAATAATTGCCACTTCAGTGGTTCCACCGCCAATGTCAACAACCATTGAACCACTAGCTTCTTCTACGGGCATGCCTGATCCAAGAGCTGCTGCCATGGGTTCTTCTATTAAGAAGACTTCTCGAGCACCAGCTCCCATAGCAGATTCTCGAATCGCTCGTCGTTCTACCTGGGTTGAACCGCATGGAACACAAACCAACACACGAGGGCTAGGTCTTAAAAAACGATTTTCATGAACCTTATGGATAAAATACTGCAACATTTTTTCTGTGACAAAAAAATCGGCAATAACTCCATCTTTCATAGGCCGAATCGCATTGATATTTCCAGGTGTGCGACCCAACATCCGTTTGGCTTCCACACCAACAGCTGCCACACGTTTTTGACCTGATTCATTGCGCAAGGCAACAACAGATGGCTCATTCAACACGATACCTTTATCTCTGACATAAATCAGCGTGTTTGCAGTTCCCAAATCGATAGAGAGATCATTAGAGAACATTCCTCTTAATTTTCGAAACATCAGCGACAGTACCTCATTCTTTTTTTGGTGAGCACTTTAACCTATATTTGCATAAAAATCGACAGATCTTTTGGTTAAATCCTGACAAAATGGTTGTAAAGAATATACGATACACAAGATGTTATTTTTTTAGCCATCTCAATATGCAAAAACTCATTTGGGCCATGCGCATTTGAACCCGGACCTAGAACACCTGTGATGACAAACTCTGCATTTGGGAATTGCTCGCCTAACATCCCCATAAAGGGGATTGTCCCGCCCTCACCCATATAAACGGCAGATTTTTTAAAAAAGAGAGTGGATGCCTCCTCCACTTCTTTTAACAGTCTTTCAGACAATAATGGTGAATGCCAACCCTTAGAACCATCATTCGTATGAAAAGACACCTTTGCGCCATAAGGTGGGTTGGTGGTAAAAGCCTCCGTTAAAGCCAGAGATGCTTGTTTAGGGCACACGGTTGGAGGAATACGCATCGATAGTTTCAAGACCGTTTGAGGACGGATGACATTACCAGCATCAGCAATCGATGGAAATCCTGATGCGCCAGTCACAGTCAATGCAGGACGCCAAGTTCGATTTAAAATGAGCTCTGCAATGTCATCCGTTACAGGTTTAGTACCCGGACAAAAAGGAAAGGCTTGATAGACTTGCTTACCAAGGACTGATGCACAAAATTGCGCTTCTAGCACTCTTTCAGTAGGAATGTCACAAAAAAGATCAGGCAATTTTATCTCACCACTGACATCATCTTCCACCCGGCTAATCAGTGACCTTGCCACCCGAAAACTATCTGCAACGATACCACTGGCGTATCCAGAATGCAGCCCTTCCTGAATCAACTCAACAGATAATTCGCCTACAATATTTCCTCTTAAGGAGGTGGTCATCCATAACTGCTCATAGTTGCCCGCACCTGAATCAAGACAAATCACCAGGGAAGGTAGACCAATCCGTGCCTTATGCGCTTCAATGTAATCAGGCAAGTCATAACTACCGCTTTCTTCGCAAGCTTCAATGATCACCACACACCTTGGGTGTGGTAACCCTTGCTCTTCCAGTGCTCGAATAGCGGTGATGGCAGCATAAGCGGCGTACCCATCATCAGCGCCTCCTCGCCCATAAAGACGAGTACCCTCTTCTAAAACTGGCTGCCAAGGACCCCGTCCTGGTTTCCACCCAGTCATTTCTGGTTGTTTATCTAAATGACCATAAAGCAAAACCGTTTCATCAATCTGACCCGGAATTTCCATCAATAGCAAAGGGGTTTTACCTGGTATTCGAAGCACATCTTGTATCATGTCTTTTGGACCATGCGCCTTACACCAATGCGCAATATGAAAAAGGGCCTCATCCATATAACCATGCTCTTCCCATTTTGCATCAAAGTGAGGCGATTTATTAGGGATTTTTATATAGTCCATCAGACTTGGTATGATGTCACTTTGCCATTTTTTTTCGATAAAATCGAAGAGTGTATCAGGGTTTAGCATGTGCTTTCTCTTTGATAATATTAATAATTTTTATAGTGGCAGACTCAATAGCCAATGCTTTTATTTTTTTAATCAACTGAGTTTTATTTTTATTCACCTCTTCCACTGAAGCACACAATGTTTCTGGGTTTAATTGCTCTTCAGCGACCACAATACTTATCCCTTTTTGCTCAAAGTAATGCGCATTTTGTACTTGATCCCCACGGCTGACTTTTTGCGACAGAGGGATTAACACATGCGGTTTTGCAAGGGCTAATATTTCATATAAAGAATTAGCACCTGCTCGTGAAATGATAAGATCACTTGCAGCAAATAAATCTGCTAACTCTTCATTTGCATACTCAAACTGACAGTACCCGGTTTTATTGGTTAATATAGGGTCAATTTTGTTTTTACCGCATAAATGGATGATCTGATATTTTTCCAACAAATGATCTAATGCTTGTCGCACACATTGATTCAAGGACTCAGCACCTTGACTACCACCCACCACCAGTAAACATGGTTTTTGATCATTAAATCCACAAATTGACAACCCTTTATCTTTATCTCCCCTGAACAACTGTTGACGAATGGGTGTGCCTGTTACTTCAACTTTATCTTGTTTTTTAAAATGGTCTTTAGCCAGTGAAAACGTCACACAAATTTTATCCACAAAGGGAAAACTCAATCGATTAGCTAGGCCTGGGCTGATATCAGATTCATGAGCCACAACAGGAATACGATTTAACCAAGCCCCGACCACAATGGGAAAAGCCACAAATCCACCTTTAGAAAAGACAACATCTGGCTTGATTTGGTGAAGAATACGATAGGCCTGCAAAATCCCCACTATGATTTTGAAGGGATCAAAAAAATTTTTCCAACTAAAATATCGGCGTAATTTGCCGCCACTGACTCCATGATAAGGCAGATTCAGAGCTGATATCATCGATTTTTCAATCCCTTCATATGATCCCATATAATCGATTTGCCAGTGTTCTTGTTGCAATACTTCAATCAACGCAAGATTAGGCGTCACATGGCCGGCCGTTCCCCCTCCGGTGAATACGATTTTATGCGTCATCATTTGTCCTTAATGAACAATAAACTTAAATCTATCGCGCGTATCGATTTTGTAATGGCACCTACAGAAATATAATCTACCGCAGTTTCAGCAACCGAACGAATGTTATCCAAACCAATTCCCCCTGAGACTTCTAATTCACATTGTTTTGGCTGATTCATCGAAACGGCCTGCACCATCATTGGAAGACTAAAATTATTCAACATGATTCTATCAGACTTACATTCGATGGCTTCTTCGAATTCCGCTAGGGTTTCCACTTCAACTTCTATCATGAGATGAGGCCCCGCCTCTCTTGCCTTGTTGATGGCTTTGGTAATCGACCCTGCCACTAAAATATGATTTTCTTTGATTAAATATGCATCATATAAACCAAAACGATGATTCATGCCCCCTGCACAAGCAACCGCATACTTCTGCGCAACGCGTAATCCAGGCAGTGTTTTACGTGTATCCAACAGTCGCGTGTGAAGCCCTTGCAATTGAAGGAGATAATGGTATGTTTCAGTCGCAGTTGCTGATAACGTTTGCATAAAATTGAGTGCGGTACGCTCCGCAGTTAAAATGCTTTGTGCTCGTCCCTTGATAAAACATAAGGTTGAAGGCTCACTCCGCCATTCTCCTTCATCAACTTCCCAATGTATGTGAATATCCTTATCGATGCGATGAAAAGTTTCTTCTACCCAAGGTTTTCCGCAGACCAACATTGGTTCTCGTGAAATGATCTTAGCCTCTCCAATCAAATCAACAGGTATGAGTGAGGCGGTCACATCTCCCGTACCAACATCCTCATTCAAGGCTCGCTCTACATCTTTGATGATATCCTCTTTTTTGAGTTCCATAGTCACCTCTTGCCTCTAAATCGAGCATTCAGCCATATGGGAGCAAGAAAAGTGGTGACGATGACCATCAAAATAATCGCCGAAAATACTTCATCGTTGATCACACCAAATGTTTTCCCAGCGGATGCAAAAACCAAACCCACTTCACCTCGAGGTAACATCCCTATCCCAATCAAAAATCGATCATCTTTTCGATGCCCCCCTAAACCACTGAATAATTTACCGAGAATTGCAGCAACAATTAATGCACTCGCCAGCACAAATAAGTGCCAATCAAAAAATGATTCTAATTTGACTTGAATACCAATCAACATAAAAAATAACGGAGCCAACAGTGCCTCTAAAGGCGCAACCAACTCTTTGATCCCCACAGCATTTTTTAAAGGCTTGTCTTTATTGTCAAAAAAACCATCATGAATAATGATGCCAGCAGCAAAAGCACCAATTATCGTTGCCAACTGCACCAAGGTTGCTGCCCAAGAAAGAAACATGACAAATAAAAAAGTAATACTGAGTTTTGCTTCCCAAGGCTCAAGAAATGAAAAAAAGAGCACCGCTTTTCGTAATATCCAAGGACCTATGAGTAATACCGCCACAAAAAACACCAAAGCAAACACAATCATTTGCAAGATACTTGTAAAACTGACGACCCCATTGATGACAAGACTACTGACAATCGCCAAGATCACCAAACCTAAAATATCATCAATCATGGCAGCACCAAGAATGGTTGATGCTTCTCGTGTGTGTAATTGTTTCATTTCTTTCAGCACACGAGCTGTGATGCCGACACTGGTAGCACACAAAGTCGCTGCGACAAAAATATGCGTATTGAAGGGAGCATTAGGAATCACAAGTATGGTTATCAATAATCCCAGCACAATGGGCCCCACCACACCAATGACTGCAACCTGAAATGACTCGCGTCCAGTGCTCCTCAGTTGGGAAAGTGAGCTTTCTAACCCCACCATAAATAATAAAAAAATAATGCCATACCGAGAGAAGGTATCCGCAACATATGCAATTTTGATCAAATCAATGCCCTGAACACTACTCAAGGCACTCATCACTAACGCTGCAGTGTGCGGATCTTTGATGCTTGATGCGATGGCCGCTCCAAGAGGCACGCCTGATAAAACATCTCGCATAATGGTAAATACAGACGAACCTTCTCGAAGGATAATGGCAAGTTGCATGCCAAAATAATAGCAGATATTACCGACCAATATCCCCATCAACAATTCGCCCAATACACCAGGCTGTTTTAATCGCAGGGCAACATATCGACCAATCACTCCAAACAAATAGATACAAGTAACCCATAAGATGACAGAAGACACTGAATCAATGTGATTGACAGAAGGCATCATCGTTTAATGCTTGGCAAGAAATAAACACGTTTCTAACACGGAGTCTGGGTTTAGAGACAAACTATCAATGCCCTCTTCCATCAACCATTCCGCTAAATCCTGATGATCAGATGGCCCTTGACCACAAATACCAATGTATTTACCCTGAGACTTACAGGCGCTAATCGCCATGTGAAGCAAGGCTTTAACTGCTTTATCACGCTCATCAAATTGAGAAGCAACCAGTCCTGAGTCTCTATCTAGTCCGAGAGTCAATTGAGTTAAATCATTTGACCCGATAGAAAATCCATCAAAATACTCTAAAAACTCATGAGCCAGTAATGCATTTGAAGGAAGTTCACACATCATAATCACACGTAAGCCATTTTTCCCGCGAGAAAGGCCCTGTGCTTGAAGCACATCAATCACTTTTTTGGCTTCAGAAACCGTTCTCACAAATGGAATCATCACTTCCACATTGTTCAAACCCATCTCTTCACGAACCCGCTTTACAGCGATGCATTCCAAAGCAAAACAATCGGCAAAATGGGGTGATATATAACGCGATGCGCCCCTAAAACCAAGCATAGGATTTTCTTCATGGGGCTCGTAGAGTTTGCCTCCAATCAGATTGGCATATTCATTTGACTTGAAATCAGACAGTCTAACAATCACGGGTTTGGGGTAAAAAGCTGCGGCAATCGTCGCAATCCCTTCTTGCAAGCGCTCAATGTAATATTCGACAGGTGATGGATAAGCCGCCGTTTTTTCATCGATGATTTGTTTTAATGCATCATCCTTGAGTTCATCATATTGCAGCAAAGCTTTGGGATGAATACCAATGGTATTTGAAATTAAAAATTCAAGGCGGGCAAGCCCCACACCTTCATTTGGAATCGATTGAAATGCAAAAGCACGCTCAGGATTACCGACATTCAACATGACTTTGACAGGAAGTGCTGGCATCGTATCAACATCTAAACGAACCAGTTCATAAGGCAAAATCCCTTCATAAACATACCCATTTTCTCCTTCAGCGCAAGATACTGTCACCTCTTGCCCGTCGTGAATCATTTTCGTCGCATCTCCACACCCCACTACTAAAGGACT
>JAKBCM010000160.1 GCA_021807845.1 Pseudomonadota bacterium | reverse complement strand
TGTATCTTTGCCTGCTTTTTGAGCGGCTTGTTTATTTAGTTCAGTTTTTTCCACTAAGAGTTCTTTTTGTGCTTCACGAAATAGGTGCCAAATGTAGTTTGGTACATCAGAGATGGCGACTTTCAATCGCATTTGTGGTGCACCTGGATGGAACTCAAAATAATCATTAAGAGAAATATATTTTTCTTTCTTAAACATCTCAGTCATTTTAAAATCAACCATGATGTCAAAATAGTCTTGGTTTTCCATGCGATGCAATGCAAAAGCATAATTGATGAAGGTGGCCTGATAAGCCATCTCGTGAAATACGTTAGCTGCATCATCTTGATTATTGATGTTTTCAGGTAAGTTTTTTACGGCTTGAAAAACTTGATCTAGTAAGTGTTGTCTTTTTTGAGTATTGGCTTCCTTATATTCTAAAAGCATAGGAAGTATATCGGTGTATAAAGCAGGCATTACTTGCTCCTATCTAAGTCATTTAAATACGGGGTCTCAAGGGTGATTGTTTGCTAAATAAAAACCCGAGTGCGCCATTTTACAACACTGTTTGTCATAAATCTAACACTATTATTGGGTAGTTACAAAAACCAAAATTTGTGATTTAATCATACGCACAATACAACCTGCTCATGAGGTAGCCGTGACTTTTGTGGTGACTGAAAGTTGCATTAAATGCAAATACACTGATTGTGTTGAAGTGTGTCCCGTTGACTGTTTCTATGAAGGCCCTAATTTTTTAGTGATTCATCCTGATGAGTGCATTGATTGCGCTTTATGTGAGCCTGAATGTCCAGTGAATGCGATTGTTTCTGAAGATGATGTCACAGACGATCAACGCCCTTTTATTGCCTTAAACCAAGAGCTTTCAGAAAAGTGGCCGAATATCACTGTGAAAAAAGATGGGCCTCCAGATGCAGCATCTTGGGAAACCGTTAAAGATAAGTTGCAATATTTAGAAAAAGAGTGGCCGAAATAGCGCATTCTGCTGATGAAGCTGTTCTTCTTTGTCAGCGCGTTTTCAGTGAAGGTGGGCGACTGAGTACAGCCATTCAGGGGTTTGTCCCTCGCCCACAACAAATTCAGCTTGCCAGTCGCATTGCATCTACCATACTTGATAAAACAATTTTAGTCGCTGAAGCAGGCACTGGCACCGGTAAAACATATGCATACCTGATCCCCTGCTTATTGAGTGGTAAAAAAGCACTGATAACAACTGCGACTAAAACCTTACAAGATCAATTATTTTATAAAGATTTGCCGACTCTATTGCGAGCACTTGGGCGGGCTTTCTCTATTCAAAACTTAAAAGGTCGAGCAAATTATCTTTGCCAGTATCGAGTAGACTTACATGCTGAAGAAGGACGGTTTATGAGTCCTGACATCGCTCATGAAGTTTTGTTGGTGCGTGAAAAATTAGCGCAACTGACCCAAGGTGAACGTGGTGAATTACCTGAAATCAATGAAGACTCTTCTGTCTGGCCCTATGTGACCTCAACGACTGATAATTGCTTAGGCAAAGAGTGTCCGAAATATCAAACGTGCTTTTTGGTTAAAGCGCGAAAACGTGCTTTAGAGGCTGATGTGGTGGTGATTAATCATCATCTTTATTTTGCTGATTCACAGTTGAAAGAGGGTGGTTTTGGCGAATTGTTGCCAGGGGTTGACGTGGTGATATTTGATGAAGCCCATCAGTTGGCAGAGATTGCTACTCATTTTCATGGGATGCGCGTAGGGACTCGTCAACTGCGGGATTTGGTGGATGATATGATACGCGAATGGCCAGTTCTTGATTTGGCTAATCAGCCTTTAAAAAGGTTAAGCTTACAATTAGATCAATTGATTGTAAATCTCATTAATGCTATGCCTACACATGTTGAACGTATCGATTTTGAAGCCTTAGATCGTCAGAGCACCTTTCATCGTGCTTGGGATGAATGGGTCGATTTCATTGATGAGATCAATGCTTGTTTTCTTTCTGATGCCATCTCGGGTGAAGTTGGTTTAGAAAGATGTAAAAATAGACTGACAGAGATACAACAATTTTTACAATCGTTTAGTGAAAAGCGCCAAGCAAAGATCCGGTGGGTGGAGCGATTTAAGCATCATGTTGTATTTCATGAAACGCCTTTTGATGTCGCTGAAACGTTTAGCGCTCAATTGGCGCGTCAGGATTGTGCATACATTTTTACTTCCGCAACACTTACCATGGCCAATTCGTTTGATTGTTTTACCAAACCTTTGGGTTTAACCGATGCACAAACCCTATGTTTGCAAAGTCCCTTTGATTTTGAACATCAAGCGTTATTGTATTTGCCTCGTTCATTACCTGATCCGAAACATGAAACCTACTATGAAGCTTTGGTCTTAAGAGTCTTGCCTGTGATTAAGGCCTGCGGCGGGCGTTGTTTTTTTCTATTTACATCTCATCGGGCATTGAAGCAGGTTGCTCTTTTACTGACCGATCAATTACACTACCCACTTTTGATTCAAGGAGATGAAGCAAAGCCCATTTTATTGGAGCGATTTCGCCAATTGGGAAATGCTATCTTGCTAGGTACTGCTACTTTTTGGGAAGGAGTGGATGTAAAGGGGGAAGCATTATCCTGTGTCATTATCGATAAATTGCCCTTTGCAAATCCTGTGGATCCTGTGGTTTGTGGTAAAATGGCTTATTTGAAATCACGCGGCTTGTCAGCATTTGATGAGCTATCTCTCCCCAATGCCGTTTTGGCTTTGAAACAGGGCGTAGGAAGATTGATAAGAGACGAGAACGATAGAGGGGTATTAATGATTGCAGATCCTCGTTTGACTGCGAGAGCTTATGGACAACGCATTTTTGCGAGTCTTCCCTTGATGCGAAAAACGCGTGATGAGCAAAGCGTGTTAACCTTTATTAAAGAACTGGGACTTCATGGTGAGTGTGAATCAGAATCACTTGAAATTACTGGCACTTGATACCTCAACAGAGCGAGCGTCGGTTGCTATTTCTTTCGGGGATAGTATCTTATCCGAAGAAGAAGACAACATTGGAAAACATGCCGAGTGCATTTTACCCATGGTTGAGCGTTTGTTGACCAAAAGTGGTTTGTCTATTGCCTCTTTGGATGGTATTGTGTTTGGTCGAGGCCCTG
>JAKBCM010000159.1 GCA_021807845.1 Pseudomonadota bacterium | reverse complement strand
TGGCGCACTACCCACAAGTACCGAAACATGCTCACATAGGGTTAGTTTTCTATATCGGGCTTCTTTTTAATCACTCTTCGTAGCTAATCCTGACGCCTCAGGGTCCTGTCGCTGCAGGTATCCCGCCGTGCTCGCAAGCTGCGCGCGCCAGGAGCCCTCCCTTGCGCGCCACCCTTCGATCAAGAATGATCACATCGTATCATCGCTTTAGCAGAGACTTATGGGTAATGATATGCCCGCGGAACGTCGGCGTTGAGTAAAAAAAGTCGAGCATCGCGTTATATTAATGAATATAATATCTTTTATATTAAAAATATTAAGCGATGGCATTATGAAAGATAATCGTTTTGAAGAACCGACTATAAGACCCAAAATAATTGCACACTCACCTCGCGCAACAGGACCAACATTGATCGCCACCCCTCGCCCGGCAAGTGCTCATGTCGGCTTTCAACTATCATCATCTACTGGCGACATAAAAAAGCCCCCTCACCGTCAATATCAACCATCTGTATTTAAAAAAGCGCCTTCAGGAGACGAAGCAACCTTTAAAAATTGTAGGCCGTCTTGTTCATGTTTTGGTTTATAGAGAACACTCAGGCATAAGGCAGTTTTTCTCTGATCAACTTCGAATGTATGATCCTTCAAACTGAATAAAACGACCTTCTAGTACCCATTGCAGCTTTGCTTTCTCATTCATCTCAAGAAACGTCCGGCATTGAGCAGAAGGAGTTGACGAACCTAAAACATCATTCCCACACTCAACGACAGGTTTTTCATAATGATCATCCTGCCATAATGTTGTGCCGGGAAGAAAAGAATATGCAACGCTGTTACGAGACATTTGTTTAAGAGTAAGATAATCCAACTTGTAGCTTGATACAGCACGCATATATTCTTGAGTCATATTCGTTCTACTCACACCCTCATCATCAGTAGACAAGGAAACAGGTACACCATGACTCAGATAAAGAGGCAAAGGATGTGCGCTATCTTTAATACCCAAAACTTGATCATTACTGGTCAGATTAATTTCCACCATAATATGCTTCTGAGCCATCTCAGAAAAAAGTCCATCCGCATTATTCTCATAAGTAATATCAACGCCATGTCCAATACGATCCGCATGTGCAACATTGATCGCATCATGAATATGAAATCGGAGGCCATCCTCAGGTATATTCAATGCACGACTTAATTCACCCGCATGCAAGGTCATATGCACATCAGGATATAATTGATGTAAATAACCCAACATCTGCATGTGCAACTTATAGTCACGCATAGAAACAGGACCATCTTCAGGTTGTACGATATTCACACCAACAATGCGGTGATCATGTTTTGCAGCTTCAAAGCCAACCAGCAATTGAGTAAAAACCACTTCAGGCGGTTGCTCACGCTCAGCTCTTAAAATATAGCCAATTTTGATCTGGCAACCAACATGGGGAGATTGGGTATCACACGCCAATGATTGACGCATACTCGCTTCATCTTGATTAAGGTCATGGGTGACTTTATCCAAAATTTGACTTATTCCAGATGACAACAATTGTTGTCGCATCACCTCAAAATTGGCGTTATATGTTAATTTCGTACCTAACTCACGGGTCTCCGTTCCACCCGGTGTCACGATCACTTCAAAATAAACTTCATTTTGGGAAGCCGCTCTTTCCGCGATTTCACCTAAAACTTCACCAGGATGATGTTTGGCAATAAAATAGAATTTGGGAAACGTTGAAAAAAAATGATCATGGCTTAATGGCTGCTCGTCATGTTCAAAATGACGCATCGACCAGGAGTCGATCAATTTTTGCTTAAAATCCGGTTGTTTCAATACTTCATTCAACTGATTTTGAGCATCACAATTGGCTTCTTGATAAACAAGATACGTTTCAGGATTAATACATAAATTATCTTTGGCCGCATAATCCAGCATCTTTTCTGCATAAGTAGCGCCAGTCGCATGCATATGTAAATCGGCGCCTTTGGGCATAGCAAATAAAAAAGGTTTTAATTTCTGCGGATTAGATTGAATACTTTTAAAGTACCGTGCGGTATTCATTTCTGCTGACTCATCTGAACTTGACGAAGCAGAGGAGCTTAATATCATGACTACAATCGTCAAAAAACTAAACAACATTGATTTAATCACATCCAAACTCCGATACAAATCAACACGAAGTTCGACTTTTCTAAGATCCAATCGGACTAAAGCTTTCAGTAAAAAGTCGAACCTACCGTTAATAAGGAATGACAATGTCAATTTTATCACTAAAAACACAATATGTATATAAAATTGAATGTGATATAATCTATCGCTCCTTACGAAAAAACAGAAAAAATTTCATGAAAAAAATATTATTCATTCTATTGTTAGTTCCCTCACTCTGTTTCGCAACATTAACTTGGGAAATCGTGTCACAAGGAGCACCTGGACCGTGGGATATCGTTTATCGAGCCTCTATTCCTCATGGATGGTTAGTGCTTTACAAAAATCAGGAGTCCAAAAATATGACTTTTGTTCCCGATGAATATCATGAGTGGATCATTGTGACAAACTCGACAAAATAAATCAAAAGACGAATCAGTGATGTTTCTTCAAAATGCTATACTTTAGGCGATTTATGGTTTATGACTCATTGACCTTTCATCAGAAAGAATTTCTTTCAAAAAATCAGGGATCCGTTGCATCAACCATTGAAATGGAGTATCTAGATGTTTTCCAGCTATAAATCCAACATGTCCGCCATATTGACTCAGTTCAAACGTAATATCGGCAGAAAGTTCACGTTCATGTGGAATCACTTGTGGACACATAAATGGATCATCGATGGCGTGAATAATTAAAGTTGGCGTAGCAATTGCACTTAAAAATTGTCTTGAACTTGATTGTTGATAATAATGGTCTGCGTTTTGAAAACCGTGCAATGGCGCCGTGATACGAGCATCAAATTCTTTAAGTGTTTTAATAGAAAACAGATCCTGCTTTGTCAATGAGATCTGTGTATTCACCACATCCAGTTTTTTTAAAAAAACTGTTCTCAATCGCTGTAACAAATAGGCTTGATAGATGCGCGAAAATCCTTTATTGATTCTATCAGCAGCAATCGCCAATTGAAAAGGAACGGATACAG
>JAKBCM010000158.1 GCA_021807845.1 Pseudomonadota bacterium | reverse complement strand
GGAGAAGCGTAATGTTGAGGATATGCGCGAGTCACCCTCGATTGAAATCATGGAGTTGTTGCAAGACAAAGGAGCAGAAGTTTCCTATTCTGATCCGCATGTGCCTTTATTTCCTGCCATGCGTGCACACCATTTTGATCTTCATAGTGTCTCTTTAAATGCTGATAGTTTACGAGCATTTGATTGTGTCGTTTTAGCGACAGCGCATCAAGCATTTGATTATCAATTGATAGCGGAACATGCTCCTCTCATTGTGGATACACGAGGGGCATTTAGAAACTTTAACCAAGATAACATTGTGAGTGCTTAAGTATGACCCCATGGGTGATTAAAGATCGCAACATCAATATTGCGCTTGTTGGTTGTGGACGAGTGGCAAAAAACCATTTTGATGCCATCAAAGAGCATCAAGACCGTCTGACTCTTACTGCTGTGTGTGATGTCAACGAAGAAACATTGCAAAAGATTAGCAAGCAATATGGCGTAGATGCTTATAACCACATTGATGATCTGCTTCGTCATGCCAATGCTGATATCGTAGCGCTTTGTACCCCGAGTGGTCTTCATCCCTCAGATGCGATTAAGATAGCGCAATCTGGCCGACACGTGTTGTCTGAAAAGCCTATGGCGACCAGATGGCAAGACGGTCTTCGTATGGTACAAGCGTGTGATGAGGCAGGGGTTCGTTTATTTGTGGTCAAGCAAAATAGATTGAATGCTACGTTACAACTATTAAAAAATGCGATTGATGAAGGCCGTTTTGGTCGAATTTATTTGGCCAATGTCAACGTATTCTGGGCACGCCCACAAGATTATTATAATCAAAGTGAATGGCGAGGTACTTGGGAGCTTGATGGCGGTGCGTTTATGAATCAAGCCAGTCATTACATAGATTTGATTCATTGGTTGTTGGGCCCTGTGCAATCGGTTCAAGCAATGACCGGTACTTTGGCAAGAACGATTGAAGCAGAAGATACAGGTGTTATCAATATTCGTTGGCGAAATGGAGCCATGGGCTCGGTGAATGTCACGATGCTTGCTTATCCTAGAAATTATGAAGGGTCTATTACGATTTTGGGGGAGAAGGGGACCGTTCGAATTGGTGGGGTTGCGGTGAATGAAATTCAGCATTGGGAGTTTGCCGATAGCCATCCTCTGGATGAACAAATCAAAGCGGCTAATTATCAAACAACATCGGTCTATGGCTTTGGTCATCCCCTTTATTACAATAATGTGATTGATACGTTACAGGGTAAGGCATCTCCCCTCGTTGATGGGCGAGAAGGCTTATCTTCTTTAGAATTGTTGATTGCAGCGTATCGTGCCGCACGTGACCAAGTCACCATTCATTTGCCACTGGAGCTGTAGACATGTTGTATCAAGCTCATGAAACAGCGATCGTAGATGAAGGGGCTGCAATTGGCTCGGAGACTCGTCTTTGGCACTGGGTACATGTGAGTTCTGGCGCACGTATTGGCGAGTGTTGTAGTTTGGGCCAAAATGTTTATGTGGGCAGTAAAGTTGTGATTGGTAACAATGTTAAAATTCAAAACAATGTTTCTGTGTATGACAATGTGATCTTAGAAGATGATGTATTTTGTGGCCCGAGTATGGTGTTTACCAATGTTTATAATCCTCGTGCTGAAGTCAGTCGTAAACATGAATATCGCAACACAGTCGTTAAGAAAGGAGCGACCTTAGGAGCTAATTGTACGATCGTTTGTGGGGTGACAATTGGTGAATATGCATTTGTTGGAGCAGGTGCTGTAGTCAATCAAGATGTGCCTCCTTATGCACTGGTTGTGGGAGTGCCAGCTCGGCAAAAAGGGTGGATGAGTCGTTTTGGTGAGCGTTTAGAGTTCAGGGCTTTTGAGGGAGAGATGATTGCCACATGCGAAAAAACAGGCGATCGTTATGTCAAACTGCCCAATGGCACTATCAACATAATAAACCAAGTCCAATCGACACATGTGGATGAAGATGAGGTGTCATATTAAATGAATCATCTTAATTCAAGTACCACGCACCCTAACCCTCTCCTAGGGAGAGTTTAAGATCTTACTAATATTCTTTTTCTATTGTATGCAGATAGAACAATAGATTTTGTGTTTTATTCCCTCTCCCTTTGTAGGAGAGAATGAGGAGCAATCAACATTAAACTCCTACACAATCCAAAGAGAGACTTATGAAAATATGTTCAATTGTAGGGGCACGTCCTCAATTTATAAAAGCGGCAACCGTATCCAGGGTGATTAAATCCCACTCTGGAGTCAATGAAGTGATCATCCATACCGGCCAGCATTATGATGACAATATGTCACGGCGGTTTTTTGAAGAGCTTAATATCCCAGAACCTCAATATAACTTAAATATTGGCTCAGGACTTCATGGCAAGCAAACAGGCCTGATGCTCGCAGGAATTGAAGAGATCTTTCTGAAAGAGCGCCCTGATTGGGTATTGGTCTATGGCGATACCAACTCCACGTTAGCAGGAGCATTGGCTGCAGCAAAACTTCATATTCCTGTCGCACATGTAGAGGCTGGATTGAGATCCTTTAATCGTAAAATGCCAGAAGAAATTAACCGCATCACTACGGATCATTTGAGTACCATTTTGTTTGCACCAACAGAGCATGGATTTCAACAATTGATCAAAGAAGGGGTTGATGCATCACACATCTATAACGTTGGTGATGTGATGTATGACGCAACTCTTTATTATAATGAATATAATTCACAGCGAAAAACAATCATGGACAGTTTGGATTGGAAAGATAAGTCTTACGGACTCGTCACCATTCACCGCGCAGAAAATACGGACTGTGAAGAGCGATTAAGATATATTTGCGAAGCTCTTATTGAATTAAGTCATACGATGCAATTAATATTTCCAGTCCATCCCCGTACTCGTGGTGCATTGATAAAATTTGAATTATTAGAAATCTTAAAAAAACATCTTCAGCTCATCGAACCCGTAGGTTATCTAGATATGCTATCTTTGGCCCAAAAAGCACGATTTATACTCACTGATTCTGGTGGTGTGCAAAAAGAAGCGTATTTTAATCGAGTACCATGTATAACCTTACGTGAAGAGACTGAGTGGGTGGAGTTGGTGACTGCAGGTTGGAACCGGCTATGCCCTCCTTCGC
>JAKBCM010000157.1 GCA_021807845.1 Pseudomonadota bacterium | reverse complement strand
AGAGCTCCAAAAGCATACGGTAAGCGAAACTATTGTCGTATAAATCGAAAAAAACATTTTTTTCGAAAAGTGAATATATCTTCATTCCACATCCATCACTTTTTTCAAATATGATTGGACTTGATTTCAACATCTCTTCATGTTTTCTTTGATTGAAATCATTTTTCAAATCAAATGGGCGTTCACATTCTATTCTATTTGTCAGTACCAATTTTCTGACATGGCAAATGGATGATAAAAAATTTTCATCAAGACAATATCAGCATTGCTTTTCTTGCTGAATTAAGTCATCTCTCAAAGTTTCATTTTATTCGCATATTTAAAACCATGTATGCAAAAACTCCTTATGAGTATTTGATAGAAACAAGAGTAAAAGAAGCAATTAAAATACTAGGTAGTCAAACCTATCAAAATATGAAAGAAGTCAGCTTGTCAGTTGGCCTCCGAAATACAGCACAGTTACGCTATCATCTTAAAAAAAAATCAAGTTATGATGTTTTGAATCATGGAGATAATAATGACTAAAGTAATATTTATTCCCGGCAATAGTGGTGGCTCTCCTAAAGACATTTGGTTTCCAAGTGTTAAAATGGAGCTTGAGGCCAATGGGTTGCAGGTGATTTCAGAGGAGTTTCCTGATAATGATCTGGCACGTTCTTCCATCTGGATACCTTTCCTCATTAATGATCTAAAAGCGGATAAAGATACCATATTGGTTGGTCACTCATCAGGGGCAGTAGCTGCGATGAGGTTTGCTGAACATTACCCTTTGCAAGGCTCTGTTCTCGTTGGACCTAGTCATACTGATTTGGGTATAGAAAAAGAGAGGCTTTCGGGCTATTTTGATACACCCTGGCAATGGAGCAATATACGAAACAATCAAACTTGGATTGCTTTATTTGCGTCACAAGACGATCCATTTATTCCAGTTGAGCAAGCTCGCTATATTCATACACAGCTTAACTGTGAATACCATGAATTTGAACATGAAGGTCACTTTATAGATAAATTGACATTCCCTGAATTGTCACAGGGGATTATACGACGCGCTAACGATTGCAAGTGAACATAGACGATTAAAATGGTCAAGTGACTTAAACGACTTGACCTGCTGCCCAACCAGAAGACCAGGCCCACTGAAAATTATAGCCACCCAACCAACCCGTTACATCTACCACTTCGCCAATAAAATACAGTCCTGGTATGGATTTGACTTCCATGGTTTGTGAAGAAAGCATCGTCGTATCAACACCACCTAAGGTGACTTCTGCTGTACGATATCCTTCTGTACCGTTAGGTTTTATACACCATTTTTTTATTTTCTGTTGAATGTCTTGTAATGTTTGGTCGGACAAATGCTGTAACTCACTATTTAATAGATCTTCCGCAAACAAAGTATTCACCACACGTTTGGGTAAACCCTCTAAAAAGCAGTGTTTTAGACGACTGCGGGGTTCTCGGCGTTTGCGCTGGATGAGATCATGACTCCAATCATCATTTGCATCCAAATCGATCAATAAGGCTTCCCCGGGATTCCAATAAGATGATATTTGTAACATTGCAGGGCCACTTAAACCTCGATGTGTGAAAAGCATATCCAGCTCAAATGATTGACCATTACATTGCACCTGACAAGGGGCCGAAACACCAGAAAGTGTGCCTAGCTTCGCTTTTTCTTCAGGTTGTAATGTAAAGGGTACGAGGCCTGCTCGGGTGGGTAATATCTTTATTCCAAATTGTGTAGCCAGTTGATATCCGTAAGGACTGGCACCCATGGTGGGAATCGATAAACCGCCCGTGGCCACAACCAAGGATTGACAAGACAGAGACTCTCCTGTGTTTAGTATCAAATCAAATGTTGTCCCTTGGGCAACCACGCGGCTAATTTTTGTCTGTAAACGAATATTCACGTTCGCTTTCTGACAAAGAGACAGTAACATCGAAACGATGTCAGACGCTTTATTATCACAAAACAATTGACCATGACTTTTTTTATGAAAGGGGATGTTGTGCTGTTTGACTAAATCAATAAAATCATACGGTGAATAGCGTTTTAAAGCAGATTTACAAAAATGCGGATTTGCAGAAATATAATGATGTGATTCCACTGTGTGATTGGTAAAATTACAACGCCCTCCGCCCGACATGAGGATTTTTTTTCCCACTTTATTGGCATGATCGACGATTAAAACCCGTTTTCCTCGTCGTCCTGCTTCAATAGCACACATGAGTCCAGCAGCACCGGCACCGATTATAATGACATCTGGGTTTTTCATTAGATAAATTTCAAATCTTTTTTGCTCTCTCAATAACCTATTATATCACAGATGATCTAACGACAATGCCGGGTATCGCAATGCTCACAGTTATGAAATGATAGCAACCTGAGAGGATTACTGCCAAAATATGGCAGTAATCCTCCATTGAAAGGTCACCCTGATTGTCTAGAACACAACGTCTTTTTGAACTCATTCAAATACTGCGGCGGCATCGCTATCCCGTCACGGGGAAACAATTAGCTGATGAGCTTCATGTGAGTCTCCGAACGCTTTATCGAGACATCGCAACATTACAAGCACAAGGCGCGTATATTGAGGGTGAATCTGGTCTTGGATATGTCTTGCGGCCTGGGTTTATGCTACCCCCATTGATGTTTTCTGAAGAAGAGATAGAAGCACTGGTGCTGGGGTCGCGATGGGTTGCGCGGAGGGCAGATAAGAAATTGCAACTTGCAGCGAAGAATGTCTTGGCCAAAATTTCCGCCGTTCTTCCAGATGATCTTCGGCATCAGTTAGAGTTTTCAGGGTTACTCATCGGCCCGGTGAAGACTGCAATTGAAAATAATGATGAAAAAGAAGCACTCATTCGTCATGCTATTCGTAAAGAACATAAACTTCAAATGGGTTATATGGATCTCAAAGGAGATGAATCGCAACGCATCATCTGGCCTTTAGCTTTAGGTTTTTTTGAAGAAGTACATGTGGTTGTGGCTTGGTGTGAGCTTCGATCGGATTTTCGACATTTTCGAGTCGATAGAATTCTTCATCTCATCTCACTAGAAACAAGATATCTCCAATCTCGTCAAGCGTTACTCAAAAAATGGCGTGACATTCATCATATTCCTGAGCAGTAAACAAACATTCATTTGCTGACAAAAACGGTC
>JAKBCM010000156.1 GCA_021807845.1 Pseudomonadota bacterium | reverse complement strand
CTGTCGATGCACGTGCATCGACAGAGAAAAATCATCCCGACCAAGTACGAATTGCTGCTGTTCAGTTTCCTGGACTGTCTCATCAATCTGAACAAGAATTTCTTGCCACAATGGGTCGTTATATTAACGAAGCAGAAAAAAAACACGTTAAAATACTTTTATTTCCTGAGCTACTGACCTTAAATCTGCTGAAAGATCCCAATCATGTTACTGTGCCACAGTACAATAAAATCGTTCATTTTTTAGGTAAATACAAACAATATTTACAGTCTATGGCAAAGTCCAAAGAGATGATCATCATCGGGGGTACGACGTTAACCAAAAAGGATAATACTTTCTACAATACAGCCATCATTGCTTTTCCGAATGGTGATATCAAGACCGTAGATAAGTCTTTGCTGACCCCGTGGGAGTTATCTCATCTCATCACAGGCATTGGTCAGTCAGAGCCCTTATCATTTGAAACCCCGTGGGGTAGGGTTGTGGTCCTTATCTGTTATGAGGCTGAATCCCCCGAGATCATCAGCAAAGTATCTAAAATAAATCCAAATATGATTTTCATTCCATCAAATACCGGTGGTTTGTTCGGATTAGAGCGAGTCAGTATTGCTGCAAGATTTATTGCGCTTAGTGAAGTCACATACACATTATTAACCGGCGTTACCACCAACATTGCTCGAGAAAAAATAACTGATCAGGGTGTTGGACAAGCCATATTTGCGCTACCTAAGGAAAGAGGATATCCCTTAAAAGCAAGCCTTGGGACATTTAATCAGCCTGATATGTTGGTTGTTGATGCTGATATCAAGAAAATTGAACAGGATAAACGTTCGTCTCAGGTGACAAATGCCGCCAGAGATTACTTACGTCAGCATCATTAAGCAACAGGTCCTGATTCAACATGATTAAAAGCCTCCACTTCTTGTCGGCTCTTTTCATTATCTGTGGTCCATTTTTGTTCTGTAAAAAAACGACCAGTATAGAGGCCTGCACTGGTTGCAGTCATGGCAGCACCAGATACTGTCATTGCTATGATGTTGATACTCAATGTTTCAGCGAGTAATGCACCAAAAGCGGCGATTGAAAGCCCACAGATTCCAATGGATAATGTCCCAACACCGCCTACGAGCAATAGAATGCAAAAAACGGCCATGACATCACTACAGATGATTTGCATAAAAAGACTTGGGTCCATCGGCTCATTTCGTAAATCAGCAGATAACCTGGTGCTAAATGCATTCATAAATGCAGCCTTTTGTTGTTCACCGACGGGATTTCTTGCTGCAATGGCAATGGCATAAGTATACGCTGCACGAGAAATGGCATAAGCATGGGTATAGATTCTTAAAGCAGCACGCCTGGCTTGGCGACTTTTTTCTGATGAGCTCGGACCAAATGTGGCATCAAAGATTTGACTGGCATCAGATCCAAACGTTATTTGTTCAAGATGTTCAACAGTTGCATCAAAATCTAATGTTGTTGCTTTATGTTCAGCTTGTAACGTATCTTTTTTGACAGGATATTGTTTCATTGCATCATGCATTTTGGTGACACTTAGTGCTTGAGTTGCTGCATGTTTGGATAAATCAATGATAGATGATATGGCCACTAAAGCCGCAGCATCAGCTGATTCTTCACTAAATTTTCTTGCCTCATCTGCTGCAATGATGTGTGCTGCACGTGCCGCGAAGGCATCGGGATGGATTTTTTCGTGATAACTTTTTACGGCTAGATCGATAAGAGGCTGAATCACTTCAAAGCTTTTCATGAGCTTATTTCCTAATAATGATAAACAAAAATTGGACTTGTCAGTTTTTCCGTGACTCACCAGATACGTCATCTTGAGTGTAACTAAGGATCTCAAAATAAACTGAATATGTACCAAAATCAGGAGATCCCTCACGTTGTTCGGGATGACGTACACACAAAATGGGTTAACAATAACCAAACATGCGAGCTATCTGGGGAATTACGTCTTTCCATGTAAACAAATCAGAATGCTACCAGAGTGTATTAATTAATTCAACTATGGACTTAAATTAATCAAAAATGTGAGTAAAATGAGATAATTAAGCTCTAGATTAGAACTTTAAAATAAAGGTAACCGGTCCATCATTACAAAGACGTACTTGCATGTCTTGGCCAAAGTGGCCTTGTTCGACAAAGGGATGGTGTTGTCTGGCCAGAGCCATCAATTCGTTAAATAAGGTCTGACCAAGCAGAGGGGATGCTCCATTTGAAAATCCTGGGCGCAAGCCTTTGTCAGTGTCTGCCAATAGCGTAAATTGTGGTACGAGAAGTAAGCCGCCTTGGATATCTTTAAGACTCAAGTTCATTTTGCCTTGTGCGTCACTAAAAATGCGGTAATGAAGACATTTATGTAACATCCGTTGTAGCGTTTCTGAGGTATCAAAAGGTTCAAACCCGCACAAAATCAAAAGTCCTTTGCCTATTTTGCCAACGATGTTTGTTTCAATCATCACTGAGCTTTCACTCACTCGTTGGATCACAATTTTCATATGTTAGTCCTATCAATGTAGCCAAACCCTATTTTTTTATACAGCCATATTATCCTAAAAACTGCAGTAGACCTCTACTACAAAGGTCTACTGCGGTTTTTAGGATGATTCACGTGGGTTCCTTTGAATGTTCCTTCATAAATGACAACATGGCAGGATCTGCGTCTCCCGGTTCTAATGTCATGTATTTATTAAAATATTGCATTGCGAGTTTTGGCTCATGTTTGAAATGTGCATATATAATCGCTGTATTTTTATAAGCACCTGCCATAGTGGCGTCTAGATGAATAGCCTTATCATATTCACGAATGGCATCCTCGTGTAATCCCATTTGTAAATACTGATTCGCAAATTGAAAATGGTAAGATGCATACAAATTGACAATCTCTTTTTCAAGAGAGTGCGCTTGAAAAGAGGGGATAACATCAGTGAGATGATATATACCCCATAAGGACTTGATATGTTGGAGTTCTTGCTCATTAAACGTGACCGTTTTGTTGACCACTTTTGTTACGATACCCATTGATATGAATTGATAATCAGCCGTTGGCTCAGGAACAGCTGTGATAAAATCAGTATCATATAAGGGACGATCCTTCATATTTAAAAGTATCACCTGTTTGATTGCAATGGCTCGATCATGAACGGCTCCTTGAGGAGG
>JAKBCM010000155.1 GCA_021807845.1 Pseudomonadota bacterium | reverse complement strand
AGGCAGATCCGAAGCGCCCGGTGGCATCTCTACCGAGCGGTGTGCTTGATGAATCAATAAAATGGCTTGCTCAATCGTAAGCGCCGTATTCAGAGAGGACGGATCATATCCAAGTGCAATAAGTGCCATAGTCACACTCGGTTGAATTCCAACTAAAAACCCAGTGACTCCTAATACACTAGCCATACTGAGCGTTTGTTCGAGCATATTGATATTCGCAAGATCAATCAGTTTAACACCCGACAAGTCAATCACTAACCCAATAATTGCCGGATTTGCATGCAACTGCGCCAATATATCTTGTCGCATGGCAGCGATCACTTCTTGATAAAAATCGGCCTGAAAAGGCACAATCAAGACCCTTTGGGTGACATAACTTGTCACCCCATGGCTTAATAAAAACTCTGTCATTTAATTCGCAACTTTTGGGTTCAATTTGATTTGATATCCCGTTTTGACCAGAGCCAATTGAAAAGCTGATTTCAAATTAGAAGAGGTTTCAATCATATCTAAATTAATACCTAAATGGACTAAGGTTTGCGCTATTTCAGGCCCTATACCTGATAAGATGCAACCACACCCCATCAGCTTGGTTGCTCTAGTAATTTTAATTAAGTGATTGGCAACTGCGCTGTCTACCGTGGGTACACCGGTAATATCAATAATAATGTGGCTCGCATTAGTTTGTTGGATTTTATTGAGCATCACATCCGTCATGTCTTGTGCGCGCTTTGAATCAAGCACTCCTAAAATAGGTAATACCAAAATCCCTTCCCAAAGTTGAATCGTAGGCGTTGATAATTCCAAAAGCGCGCGGCTTTGTTTTTCAATGAGTTCATTACTTGCTTGAGTGTATGCAGCAGAGACAATGGCTATATCTAAAGAAAATAGTTTGTTGAGTGCGCTAATCAAGAACGCTGCATCTTTGATTTCTGATTGAGAGTGACTAATTTTTGCAATCCACCAGTCTGCAGAAAAACTCATCCCCGCAACATAGGAGCTCACTGGTAAGTTGATGGTGGCATGCATATCCCCTACTCTGAATCTCGACAGCAAGTATTCATCATTCAATTCGCATTGAAACAATTGCCGCCAATATTCTGTTTGTTTTTTCTTAACCTGATTCACAAGGCCTGGACGACTAAACAACACCTTAAACTCAGGAACATTGGGGATCCATATATAAAAATCATCAATAAAAGTTGGAATTTGTTTGTAAGCTTCATTCGCATATTTTTGGATTGCTTTGATTTCTTTATCCGTTACTCTATATAAATCAAGTGCTTGATTTATATTAGCAAACCCTCGAACTTCATTCGTCATCTGTCTTCTCCTTAAGCCCTATCATGTTAAATCGACAGGATCTACATCCATGCTCCAGCGTATGCCATTTCCTATTTTATTCATTGTTAACCAGCCACGTATTTGCGTCAATGCCCTTCCCAGTTTTATCCTTGAGTGTGATTTAACCAAAAGCTGCATTCGATGAAGCCCTGCTTTTCTGGCAAGAGGTGCTGGTGCTGGTCCTAGCACATTCATTTCATACAGACACAATTGTGCTTTTACCTCATTGAGAAAATGAAGAACACTGGCTAAAGACTTACCCTGTGCTCGAATGACACTTAGAAAATAGTAAGGAGGGAGCTCTGCTTGCTGGCGTAGGGTGAGTAATGACTGGGCAAAAGCATCATACCCTTGCTGAATCAGTAAGTTCAGCATGGGATGATTTGGTAGGTGGGTTTGAATCAGCACATGTCCCGGAAATTCAGCACGACCAGCACGACCAGCAACCTGGGTTATCAATTGGCCTAAACGCTCGAGCGCACGAAAATCTTGATTGTAAAAACCATTGTCTGCATCCAAAACAACCACTAGAGTCAAGCGTGGAAAATGATGCCCTTTTGCCAACATTTGCGTGCCAACAATTAATTCTGCATTTCCATCATTGATGAGTCCCAGACGTTCATTAAGTGCCTCTTTTTTTCGCACCTCATCTCGGTCTATGCGTAAAATGGAGGTTGTAGGAAATTGTGATGTGAGATATTCATGAATGCGCTGAGTGCCCGCTCCAACGGGAAGGAGCTGCCGACCATGACAGTTTTTACATTCATGAGGAATCGCTTCCGTCAAGCCACAATGATGACAGACCAATCGATTCAAAGACTTGTGCAGGATGAGATGAGCATCGCAACCCTTACAATCTGCCATCCATCCACATTGATGACACAGCAGCACCGGTGCAAACCCCCGTCTGTTTATAAACACCAATACTTGATTTTTCGCCTTCAAATGCTCCTTAATCATCTGAATACTTTGCAAAGCCATCCCATGCTCTAAAGTTAGGTTTCGAACATCGAGAATTTGATAATGAAGCGCCTTACTATTCAATGCTTTTTGATTCAATCGCAACAGGGCATATTTCTGTAAGGAAGCATTGTGTAAACTCTCAAGGCTTGGGGTGGCAGAACCTAGGATAATAGGAATATGGCGAAGATAAGCACGCATGAGTGCTGTATCACGTGCAGAGTAGCGCACACCTTCCATTTGTTTAAACGAAGCATCATGCTCTTCATCAATAATGATCAAACCCAAAGCCGGCATGGGCGTAAAAACGGCAGAACGTGTACCAATAATGAGTTTAGCCTCTTCTTCTTTTGCAGAAAGCCAAGCCAATTGGCGCTCAGTATCATTAAGGCCTGAGTGGATCACCATGATAGGAATTGCTAAACGCTCTTTAAAACGGGCGACCAACTGTGGGGTTAAGCCAATTTCAGGAACCAGCACCAACACTTGTCGCTGTAAAGCCAAAACTTTGTCAATGACTTGTAAATACACTTCCGTTTTTCCACTTCCCGTCACTCCTTGCAATAAAAAACTTTGATACAGAGTCAGATGCTCGCTCACACATTGCACAGCAAGTGCTTGCTCTGGGTTCAAAGACAACGGTTTTGAGGACGGCTGTGAATAAGATATTGGCTTTTCCCTCTGGCTTATCTTCAAAAGAATATTTAAGTGTTCTAATCGATTCAGTTGCGAGGCATGAAACCCCGCTTCTAGCACTTGTTTTTTGGGAATTGGATGTATGGTGTCTGAAAAAAAATCAATCAATGCGTGTTGACGAGGTGCGCGCTTGCCTAGCAACTGGTGTGCAAGAAGAGGAGCCATTGTGATTTGATAAAAATCAACGACAGGAGGCAAC
>JAKBCM010000021.1 GCA_021807845.1 Pseudomonadota bacterium | reverse complement strand
GATATCTTCTGAAACTATCAGCACCACTCCTCGATAGGATTGATATCCAAATCACGCTACAACCCCTATCACTAGAAGAGCTCGTCACACCTCATCAAAACTCAAATCAAGAAAGTTCTAAAATAAGGACTTTGGTGCGTCAAACACGTCTTTTACAAAAAGAGCGCCAAGGTTGTATCAATACCAATTTGAGTCCGAAAGAGTGTGAAGTGGTCTCAAAGTTAGGCCAAAACGAACAATCATTTTTACAAGCAACGTTAAGCCAACTCAAGTTATCAGCACGAGCCTTCCATCGCCTATTAAAAGTAGCACGGACCATCGCTGACATGCGGTTTTCTGACAAAGTAGAGTTATCTGATTTACAATTTGCGTTGTCATTCAGACAAACCCTACAAGCACCACTCTAAAATAGCCATGCGCATAAAAATACCATTACGCACTTGCTGAAGAATATAAGATTCTGGACCATCTGCAACATCACTATCAATTTCTATGCCCCGATTGATAGGTCCAGGATGCATCACCATCACCTCTTTATGAGCATAAGCCAGATTTTTTTTGTTGATTGCATAATCCTCATGGTAACGCTTCAAATCAAGCTGTTCATCCCGTTGTAAGCGTTCTTGTTGTACCCTAAGACAAATCACCACATCAGCACCGGAAATGCCCTCTGCTAATGATGAAGTCACTCGCCCATAGAGAGGTTTCAATGGAAGCCATTGAGAAGGAGCAACCAAAGTTAAGTCACCAACGCCTAATAACGCAAAAATACTCTGCAAAGAATTAGCCACTCGGGAATGTCGGATATTACCAACAATGGCTATTTTCAGTTTATCGAGATTCGGTTTCTGTTCCAGGATAGTCATGAGATCAAGCATCGCCTGGCTCGGATGCTCATGTACCCCATCACCTGCATTGATGATACTCACTCCATCTCCACAGGCTTCTGCCAATAATTGTGGTAGCCCATCTTGTTTATGACGGGTCACAATAACCTTTACCCCCATGCCAGCTAGTGTTTTCACCGTATCAAAAATGGCCTCGCCCTTCGCTTCTGAGGAACTTTGCAAGTCTAGGTGAATCACGGGCATTGACAAATACTTAGCTGCAAGCTCGAAACTGACTCGGGTTCGTGTGCTATTTTCATAAAATAAATTGATCACAGAGCTTCTTGAAAACTGCGGATAAATCGTATTGTTTTTAAAAAACATGGCCCGTTCAATCAGCGCTCTAACATCTGATTGCGATAATTGGCTGATGGATAAAAAATGATTCATTATTGATTGCGTTCCTTAGATTTTTATGAGCTTGTTTTTAACCATTGTTCGAGGATGATACAAGCCGCGATGCTATCAACTTCAGCTTGCTTTATTTTACGATACCCCCCTCTACTAAACAAATAAGAACGTGCATCAACAGTAGATAAGCGCTCATCTACCAAATACACTGGCAGATCAAACCGTTTGCGCAATTGACGTGCAAATCCACGAGAGGCGCCTGTCGTATATTGTTCGCTATCATCAATACACGTGGGCAATCCTACGACCAGAGCTAAGGGCCTCCATTCATCAATTAATGTTTGAATGAGATCCCAATTAGGAATGCCTTGTTTTGCTGCTATCGTATTGAGCGGTGACGCACTGGCAGTCAATTGCTGACCAACGGCTACACCGATTCGTTTATAGCCGAAGTCAAATCCTAAGTAGACTCCTTCAGGCATGACCAGAATTTGAAGTGAGTTGTTCCATTTTTACCCCAATTGTCAAACCTGCATACTCCCAGCGTTGTTCAAAAGGGATATCATACAACAACTCGGATGTATAGGGGCAGACCAGCCAAACATCATTGATAACCTCTTGATCCAATTGATTTCCTTCCCAGCCAACATAACCCAAAGTAACCAAGGCATCTTTGGGACCACAATCTGTAGCAATAGCGCGAATGATATCATTGGAAGTCGTTATCGTCACACCTTCTTGAAGAGCAAGACTTGAACGCCAACCACCAAATGGACGATGGATAACAAACCCTCGTTCAGGTTGCAATGGTCCACCAAACAACAGAGGTAACCGATTATTTTCAACTCGAAGCGGCTCTATTTGTAACTGATCGAAAACCAAGCCTAGAGGAAATTGCATAGGTCGATTAATGATCAAACCAACCGTGCCTTGTGTGTGATGTTCACAAACATAAATCACTGACTTGGCAAAGATAGGATCATGGAGAGAAGGCATTGCTATCAACAAATGATTAGCAAGTGTTGAGTTTATCGCCATAAAAATTCCTCCTCTCGTCCTATGGGTTTTTCTATCCTTAATTTAATTATATACCAATACCAACAATGTGAATTGTTTTTTTTCTACCTGTTGTTTAATTTCTCATAAAATAACGTAGATGATGAGGATGAAGTCTATTACTGTACAATTTATATACTCTATTAAATTTATTGAGTTTTGTGATGCGACACAGTAAAGTACCATTCAAGATGAATGATTAAAGGTTGAGAAAACCATGCGATTTGTCGCGATGCTTTGGCTTTTTTTGATTTATGCAACCCCCATGTTCGCCGAACCACTGGATAGTGATACTCACCCTTCCTTTAATATCAAAAAGGCAAATCAACAATTTGATCACATTAATCTGCAGTTATCCGTTCAAAATTTAGACATAAATAATTTAGAAGCAGCCATCAACACACTAACCATATTGACCAGCAAAGCAGATAATTGCATAGACGATACACAAAAAACATTAACCAAACTCGATATGCTGGTGAAACAAGCCGATCTCAGTGGAGAAAATAAAACAACGGGTGCTGATCTCGTCTATTTGCATAACCAACAAAAGTTAGCGGCAGATAAACAATCACAGTGTCGATTATTTTCTATTCGAGCGAAAGAAGCGATTTCTGTTTATAAAATTGCTGTGGCAAAATTAATAAAAGCACAAACCTTTGCCCATAGTTCGTCATTGTGGACCATCATCAACCAATTGATCCTTGCCCCCCCTGAAACTAAGCTCATTGAGGCACTGACCACTCAAATTCCTGATGCTCTTCCACCCCTATTGTATTCCATCTTTTTTTTAGCATTTGCATGGATGAGCTCTTTCTTTATCTTAAAGAAAGTCAAAAAAAGTCAATTCTCTCGTCAATATTTACGATTTAGAGCCTTACATTCACGCCATCTGATGCTTCTCACAGCCCTGTTTGGTTCAGCCGGGCTATTTACTTACTTCATTTTGTTTTCCCAAGATTTATCTTCTTTCGATATTTCACTTGATTTTTCAGCGCTCTTATTTGGATATCTATCCTTATTTACATTGATCACATTCTTGTTTAAAACAAAAACAGTGAGGGCTGTTTTCTACTGGTATTCGCTTGATCCTCGATTTTTCCAATCTCTGTCTATTACGTCACTTAGTTTTTACATCACTTCTCTAATAGCTCAATCATTATCTAATCTTTTCAACACCAATAGTCCACTTTGGCAATTGTGCCAATCTCTTTTTCTTTGTATGACACTTGCTACATCCGTGTTCTTTGTTTACTATTTTTGTCATGAACACCCGCAGTTTAGTTCTATTAGACACCATCGTAAACTGATTCAACGTACAGTCGCCCTCTTAAGTATCCTTTGTGCACTTTGTGACACGTTAGGGTACCAAGCTCTAGCAGAACATTTGACTTATTCTGGCTTTATGACCTTTAGTGTTGTTTTTGCGATGCTCCTTATGACTCAGGGGATACATAAAGTGTATCTCATCTTAACAAGCCAACCCACAACGAAGGCAAAAGTCATCAAGTTTTTTGGATATAGAGCGGATCAAGTATTTACCGAATTTTTGATCTTAAAAACGGTAGCTCAACTGATTGTGATCGCGATTAGCATTTATCTCATTGGTGAAGAGTGGGAGTTTCTGAATAATTTTGTTGAGGGCATCTATGATCAAATTTTACATGGGGTTCATGTCCTTAATATGACGATTTATCCTACTCGAATCGTCTCCGGTGTGGTGGTTTTTTGCCTGCTTTACTTACTCTTTCAAGCGATATCAACTGCTATCAGTAGAAATCAACAATTTGAAAATGAAGAAGAAACACAGGTAGCAGTTGCGTCTATTCTGACATACATCGGCTTTAGTATCGCTTTGATCACAGGGCTTCTCATGGCAGGTTTTGATTTCACAGGGCTTGCCATCATAGCGGGTGCTTTGTCAGTAGGGATTGGTCTTGGCTTACAAAGTATCGTTAATAATTTTGTTTCAGGTATTATTTTGTTGATTGAAAAACCTATTCGTCCAGGTGATCGGATCAACGTGGATGACATTGAAGGATTTGTCAAGAAAATCAGGGTGCGCTCTACACAAATCACTACCCCTTCGCGCGAAGACATCATTGTCCCAAATTCTGATTTGATAACGCGCCGGGTTACGAATTATATGTTTAGCGATAAATTTGGCCGTATCAGTTGTGATGTGAATGTACTGTTTGGCAATCCTCCAGAGCTTGTCCGTGAAGTGCTCTTAGATGTTGCAAACCAACATGAAGAAGTGATTAGAATAGGCCGAAATAAACCGGCTGTCTTGTTAGCTTCTTTTACCAATGGCTCCCTTTTGTTTACATTGACTTGCTTAATTAAAGATGTCAATAAAAAATCACTGGTTAAAAGTGAACTTAATTTTGCCATAGAAAAAGCTTTTCGTACGCATCACATTGAAATGCCTTCGTGTCAAAATGAACTGCATTTGAGCATCACTGAGTTATCGACATTAGCAAAGCAACTCAAATCTGTAGAGGCATTAGACCATTCGATTGCCTAAAATATCTGAAGTGGGTGCGAAGCTCATTTTTTTCTGATTCTGATTCTTGCATTGTTTCTAAAACATAAGTAGTCTATTTCGAACATAAATTAATCATACTATTCTTATAAAAATCATAAGGAGCTAAAGTGCCGCACGATCTAGAAGAACATTATAAGTCCCATGCTATCAGTCCAATCGCGGGTCGATATGCGGATGAGGTGAGCGAGATTAATCCTTTATTCAGTGAATTTGCACTGATGAAGCAGCGCTTAAAAATTGAAATAGAGTGGTTTAAAGCATTGGCGGCAGAAGAAGGGGTTACAGCGATCGATGCATTGAGTCATGAAGAAATAGCGTTTCTGGATCAGATACTCGAAAATTTCTCTGATGAAGATTTTGATGCTATTCGCAAATATGAAAGAACGTTTCATCATGATGTGAAGGCCGTTGAATATTTCTTAAGAGATAAATTTAAAGCGTCTGAACTAAAAGATTTATTTAAGAAAAGAGAGTTTATTCATTTTGCAGCAACCTCTGATGACATCAACAATATGGCCTATGCCTGTATGCTTAAAGAACTCAAAGAGAAAGTTCTACTGCCTTACATGGATGGTGTGATTGCAAGCATCCTACTGCAAGCCGACGCGACCAAATCGCTACCCATGTTGTCCAAAACGCATGGTCAAGCAGCAACACCTACCACACTTGGTAAAGAATGGGCTAATTTTGCAGTTCGTTTAAAAAGTTCGCGTGAAAAACTCGCTGCAATTGAAAATCATGGCAAAATGAATGGGGCTGTAGGTACTTATGCTTCTCACGTCTCCGCTTACCCTGAAGTTGATTGGCCCGAGCTAGCAAGAAAAATGATCGAAAAAATTGGCTTGGTTCAAACGAAGATGACGACACAAATTGAGCCGCATGATTATATAGCAAGCATGCTTACTGAGTTTGCGGCGTTCTCAAATATACTGCAAGGCTTGGATTTAAATGAATGGTTATATATTTCACAAGGTTATTTTTCATTAAAAATTGAAAAAGGCCAAGTGGGTTCCTCCGTGATGCCTCATAAAATCAACCCGATTCATTTTGAAAATTCTGAGGGAAACTTGGAGTTAGTTGTTGGACGAGCCACTCAATTAGCCTCCAGTTTAACGAAGTCAAGATTACAGCGTGATTTAACCGACTCAACTAAAATGAGACATCTTGGTGAAGTCTTTGCTGAGGGTGTACTTGGATTTCGATCATTCATGACAGGGATGAGTAACCTACAAACAAATGAAGCAAAGATTAAAGCGGATTTAGAAACTCATTGGGAGCTTTTAGCCGAGCCAATACAAACCGTGTTTCGCGCTCATGGCGTGGATGCACCGTATGATCTTTTAAAAGATTTAACCCAAGGCCAACAGGTCAGCCAAGCGCTGATACATAACTTTCTTGACCGCTACGCAGCTCAACTTCCTGCAAGTGAGTTGAAAAAATTAAAAGAACTAACACCGCTAACCTACACTGGGTTGGCACTAAAACTAACAACAGATGCCATAGCAACATGCCATACGGTGGGTACTGAAAAATCAGCTTCTCTAGGCTATGCTGATGTGGTGGCTGGCATGCAATGGGGTGACGAAGGAAAAGGCAAAATCGTTGATTTAAAAGCCTCATCTGGTCAGTATGATATTGTTGCTCGGTATAATGGTGGAGCAAATGCGGGGCATTCACTGAAAGTAGGAGACGGCCCTAAATTGGCAACGCACTTAATGCCTTCAGGGATCATGAATCCCTCCGTTGTCAACGTCATTGGAAATGGGGTTGTGCTTGATCCCTGGCAACTCCTATATGAGATCAGAGATATTCAAAGTAGAGGGATTGCAGTAACGTCAGAAAACTTAAAAATATCTGATCGTTGCCATATTGTCCTACCCTACCATAAACGAGAAGATGCGTTGAATGAAGCCATGCTTTCAAAAAACACAAAGGACGCGATCGGTACAACCCAGCGAGGGATTGGACCATGTTACTCAGATAAAGACAATCGCACCACTGCCATCCGTTTTGCTGATTTATTCAATCCGGTATACCTTAAAAAAATTCTAGACCGTACGGTTTTCAATAAACAGATTGCTCACCGGGCACTGGCCGACGCGTATCAGTTACCGCTTGATACATCTGCCGAGTTGACTATAGCAGGAGCTTCTGAAGAGCAACTTCACCCCTATGATAGCAATGCACTATTTGCAGAACTTCAAGCGATTGCACAAGTATTAGCACCCTATAAAACCAATACAATGAGTTACTTGCAAGAGCAAATGAAATTAGGTAAAAAAATCTTGGTTGAAGGTGCAAATGCCTTTAACTTAGATAAGGATTTTGGAACCTATCCTTTTGTGACCTCATCAAATGCGTCTGTCAATGGCGTCACAGATGGTTTGGGTATTGCTCCACAAAAAATTAATGCAGTGACAGGTATTGTTAAAGCTTATACCACACGCGTGGGAGCAGGACCATTTGTGACAGAAATGGATGAAAAAACCTCTGATCCGACAGCGGCTGATTATGATCCTGACTATATTGGTAATCGCATCAGAAAAAAAGGGCATGAGTATGGCACATCCACAGGTCGACCAAGACGATGCGGTTGGCTTGACTTAGTGCCTGTCCAATATGCACTTGATACGAGTGGCGTTAATTCGATATCAATCATGTTATTGGATGTGCTAGCTGATCAAGGCGAGCTCAAAATTTGTACTGGCTACTTGTTGGATGGTGAATTGCTTCCCAGAGGACAAATGCCAGCAGACAATGATGAGCTAGAGCGTTGTCAGCCCGTTTATAAAACATTCCCTGGATTTACTGATGTGAGTGCCTGCCGTAGTTACACCGAGCTGCCTAAAGAAGCGCGTGAGTATTTGTTATTTATTGAAGACACGTTGGGGCAACCTATTGAGCATATTAGTTATGGACCTGAACGTGATCAAACGCTGGTCATTCCTGGTGGTTTAAGGAGTCATGAACAAGCGTTGGCCAAAGCTATTTTGCAAATGGCAGATGCTATGCGTCATGCAGTGGAGTGTTCAGGGGCACTTGGGTCTAGAGAATCGTGCGCACTCAAAGAGCGAGCGTCAAATATATTACAGCAACTAAAAGAACATCAATTTGGCGAGGCTAAACTGGCGTTATTCCAGTTTTTAGACCTGTTGATGTATCAAGGGCATCAAAAAAATCGGGTGACTTCGGGCCATGATATTCTTAAGAATACATTCCAACAACTCCCCTCGCTGCGTGGTTTTTTTAACGCCCTGCATCAGCAAGGTACGTTTGAAACCTTATTTTCATGCAGTTCTGAAGAATTTAAGAGCGCTGCCAATGAAGATATCTCTCGCCGCTCCTGTTGTGAGTTTTTTCAGCACTTAAGTCAAGTACTACCGATGCAAGAGACAAAAACAATACAGGAATTGCTGACTAGCGACCACAAGAAGGAAGCCAAAGACCAATTGGTGAGCCTACTTATTGAAAAACCAAAGGCCAAGTCTTGGACTCCTGGCTTGTTTTGTGCAAGTGACGAAGTCAGTGACACCTTAAACAGCTATCATTTAAAAACGCTATTTGGCTTAAATCTGGAAGAGTTGAAGCGTGAAATGGGTAAAAAAGCACAACAACTGCTAAGCTCAATCCCTTCGACCCAAATGGCAATAAGTTAAGGAAAAAATAGAGCTATGGCCTGGGTTAGGCTGCACGCAACCCAGGCTTCATTTAGTCGACAGATCCTATTTTATGAGCATCAATGCATTATCTTAGGTAATTAATCTGCATATCATCATATGACCTGCCCCCAACGGGTTTTAACTTGGATGGACTCTCTTTTCCAAACAAAGTCAGATGTTTACCATGTTTGTTTGAGGTGTGATATGTCGTGGTGGAGTCATGATGACCGACGATGGTTCCAGTGGCCAGCTTTTCCAGTTTATTTACTTGCACTTCTTGCCAAAGGAGTAATTTTTTATATTGCTCTGTACTTTTTGCCAATTCATTTTTTACCCCAACAAGATCATGCTCAGCCTGGCAGATCCGAAGAACAATCTGGTCAAAAGACGCTTTACCATCAGCAAGAAATGCATCCAACCTCAATTGAAACGCTTTTCGGTCAGCCGACTCTGTGATATAGGTCTCTGTGAATGTTCTGACGGTACCATCAAGGACGACACTGATCTTTTTAAGCTGCTCAATTTCTTGCCCCATGGATAGTTTCATGGCTTCCAGCTCAGTTACTTTTGTCTCAAAAGCTCTATTGGTCGTTTCGTAATCGGTAGTGAGTTGGGTTAGTTTTTTTTCTGTTGCACTGAGTAGCGCCTCTGTTGTTGATAACAAAGCTACTTTTTCTGAAAGTGTATTCATTTCAGCATGAAGGTCATCAATATTCAGAGCAAGGGTTTTATTCGCTTCTTTGAATTGTTCGATTTCAGCAGCTAATTGTTGACGTATGGTATCCAATGCGGTAATGGTGAATTCAAGGACACTTGCCAGATTATCCATTCCGTTTTTTAAATTGGTGCGCGATGATTGGTTGCTGCTAAAGTGATCATCTAAAAGATAGCTAATCAATAAAAATACGGCAGCACAGATACTGGCCACGACGATGAGTGCAATGAGTTGGGTGAGCACTCCGATGGTAATTAAACTACCGAATAACAAAATCCAGCCAATGATTTTTTCCCATGTGGGAACATCTCCCCAAACATTGGATGCTCGCGTTAACAAACTAGGATATTCATAGAACGCATCGAGGACTGAATGAAGACGAGTTTTGACTGCTGCCATTTGCTCTTTGACTGAAGTCATTTTCAATAGAGTTTCTTGGTCGATAGATGATGTATCTTTGGGTTGGTTCTCACTCATAACTATTTTCCTTAATCAATCGATAGAAATTAACTCGCGTCTATTTCCTGTTGCAAGCTAATTTTTGCGCATATTATCGTAAAAAATTGAAACAGTCATGCCTTTATTTCGTCATTTCATGAGTTTTTTGCAAAAAACTATTGTTTGGTAAATCTGTTTTGAGTTATGTTGATAGTAATTCAATTCAGAAATAAAAGTTTTACAGTTTACATTTAGGGACAAGTGTTATCAAAACGTTGACACGCTCATTTTGGCAAGGAGGAATCATGGCTAGAGGCGAAGTCAAGTGGTTTAACAATGCAAAGGGATGGGGTTTTATTGTACCAGAAGGTGGTGGGGAAGATATTTTTGTTCATTTTTCCGCCATTGAAGGGACTGGTTATAAAACGCTGATTGCGGGACAAGTGGTGTCCTTCGAATTAGAGAAGGGAGAGCGCGGCCCCCATGCAGCGAAAGTAACCATACTCGCGGAAGTGATGGAAGAAGAAATCGCTTAAATCACGCTCAAGAAACTGGCATATCATACTGAGTCATATCACTGTATTGTGAGCTATTATGCTGTATGATACGCCCATCTGTTTATTATCGGTTCATGAAAATGAAGCATGGTTTATTACTCATGAATTTGGGCACTCCAGATGACTCGAGTCTTCCTGCCGTCAGGCGGTATTTAAGAGAATTTTTAGCAGATCCTCGAGTGGTGACTTTGCCCCGACTTTTGCGCTATGTATTGCTCTATGGTTATATTTTGCCCTTTCGATCACGAAAGACGGCACATGCCTACCAAACCATCTGGACATCAAACGGCTCACCATTGCTTTACCATAGCCAAAATTTAAGAAAAAAATTGGCAACTCATCTTGGTCAGAATGTCCAAGTTGCATTAGGGATGCGTTATGGTAACCCAAGCCTTGAAGATGCTGTGAACGAGTTATCTGGATGCGAAACAATCAGCCTGTTACCGCTCTACCCTCAATACTCATCAGCGGCCACAGGTTCTTCCATTGAAAAGATCTTACAATTATTCAGCAATCAAATCACGATACCTTCTTTGAATGTGATCAGTCATTTTTATGCCCACCCAAATTTTATCAGCGCTTCAGCAGAACTGATAAAACCCCACCTAGACCATCATGATCACATTTTATTTAGTTATCATGGCGTTCCTGAAGATCATTTAAGAAAAGGGGGGTGTGATAAAATATGTATTGGCACTTGTTCTTCCAGCATAACTCATCACACCCCTTGCTATCGGGCACAGTGCTTTCAAACCACGTCATTAATCGCCAAAGTCCTTGGGCTTAGCAACCATCAGCATACGAGCGCATTCCAATCAAGATTAGGGAAAGCAAAATGGATCACCCCCTATACCGATGAGATATTAATCACATTGAGAGCAAAAGGGGTTGCAAAACTTGCAATCTCTTGTCCCTCATTTACGGCTGATTGCTTAGAAACACTTGAAGAAATTGGCATACGCTTAAAAGCACAATGGCAAGACTTAGGCGGAGAGAGATTAACGCTTATTCCATGCCTCAATGACAGTGACGCATGGGTATCTGCCATCATGAACATAGCCAAACTCGCTTAATCTTAGAAGATAAGAATGGGACGCACACCAAATATTCTTCGGACATAAAATGTCCCAACAAACGCTTTGCTCAACATAGCAATGACAGTAGCCACTGCGGTTCCAGTGATCCCATAAAAATGGGTTGCAGGCCAGAGTAAGATGAGCAACATCCCTAGTTCGAGATACGCAACCTTCAAGAGGATGCTCTCCTCTCCTCCAAATGCCAACAATACTGAAGAAATATGACAAATACTCGCAAGACAAGTCCCGAAAGTGAGGATCATCAATGCCGGAACCGCCGCAACATACCTTGGTCCAAAATTAAATAATAGGGGATGAGCAAAATAGAGAATAAGACCTGCAAACAAAATAATGATAGGAATAATGATTGCATTGACTCTATCCAGTTGTATTTGTAATTTTTTTTGTAAACTTTTGTTTTGCAAAGACAGAGATATACTATGTTTCAAACTATTATATGCCCGCCTCGTGATGAGCCAAAGAAAAGAGCATAGCAAAAGCGCCGCAGCATAATGTCCCACATCAGAAGATTGCTTCGAAAACAACCTGACAAACGTAATATCCGTTAAACAGATCAAGGAAAAGAACGCTTTATTTAAAGCCAAGCGTCTGCACGTAGTCATCCACAACTGATTTGATAAATGATGCGTCGTCCTAGCTTTTTGAATGCCAAGGTATATATTCTGGAGGGTATCTTTTTTTAGCGAGCATAATGCAAGGATGATTTCAAAAACAAAGACACTCACGATAACAAAAAATATTTCTATGTTGCTAAGCATCGGGCTCACAAATAATATAATCAATAGAAACAATATAAATTGGACAATATATCGAACTATCGAAGCATATAATGCTTGAAGAATAGGAAAATTATTTGCAACTAAAATCCCTCCTAGGAACCTAGCCAATGCTGCGAAAGGTCCAACCCAAAACATATATACGATGATGTGATATTGAGTAATATGTCTGATCCCACTCCAGTGTAAAATCCACATGATCACAAAAATCAGAAGGCCAAAGAGACTCACAAGAGAAAAAGTTATTTTGAACATTTGACTATCCCAGGCAATATAATTAATTGCCATTTCTTCTTCTTTTGACTCAACATATTTGGCATAAAACCGAGTTGAACCTAAGTAGGTACCAAACAAAGACAAGATAATCACAAAATCTAGAAATTTCATGGCGAGACTATAATCACCATAATAAGCATCTGTCATGTGATGCGCTAATAAGAGGTTTACTCCATATTTAACGGCGTAACTGACAAATGTAATAAGAATCAAAACAGACGGTTTCCATGTTTCTTCCCTTATCATGTTTGCACCTAAGAAGATGTGTTTGGACTGTTGATTAGGCTCCCATACATCCGAAGAAACTAAAAAACTTATCTTTTAGTATATTGCAAAACGTCATATTTATGCTATACCCATTATAATGACAAGTACAAACATTACACATTATGTGTTTGGAGGCACCAGATATGAGCAACAAACAATTTGCAGAGCGTCTCAACAAAGAGCTTGATGACATTGGCGTTCCACAACGTAATGATGAGCGAGTAGAAGTGTTTGCAAAGCTGATTAAAGTACCTCGCTTTAAAGCAGAATCCATATTAAATGGCAACAGCCATATTGAGGCACCGTTGATTCAGTTATTGGCAGATGAGTTAGAAGTATCCGCGGATTGGTTACTAGGGAAAAGTGATAAACGTCAAAATTAACTTAACCTTGGAATCGTTTGTTGTTACTCAACGGTTTGGCATTTTTTTCAATATATTGAATAATTTTGCCTGCTATATTCACCTGTGTGGTCTTTTCAATCCCTTCTAATCCAGGAGAAGAATTAATTTCTAAAACGAGGGGACCACGATTGGATCGCAATAAATCAACTCCGGCTACTTTGAGTCCCATGGTTTTTGCCGCAGCAATTGCAATTGCTCGCTCTTCTGGAGTTAATTTGACCTTTAAGGCATTCCCACCTTGATGAACATTGGCTCGAAATTCCCCACTTTTAGCTTGCCGCTTGATTGCAGCAACGACTTTATCACCAATCACGAGACATCGTATGTCAGTCCCCATCGATTCTTCAATAAATTCTTGTATCAAAATATTCGCACGCATTTCCTTAAACGCATTGATGATGCTGACTGCAGATTGATGACTATCTGCTAAAACAACCCCTTTTCCCTGTGTACCTTCCAATAGTTTAATCACCAAAGGTGCCCCACCCACCATACGAATCAGATCAGCCGTGTTATCTGGTGACTGAGCAAAACTGGTTAAAGGCATAGGGATCCCTTTACGAGCCAATAATTGCAATGATCTAAATTTATCTCGCGAACGAGCAATCGCAATGGATTCGTTTAGAGTATAAATCCCCATCGTCTCCAGATGACGAAGAACTGCCGTACCGTAAAAAGTATTTGATGCACCAATCCGCGGAATAATTGCATCGAACCGTGGTAAAGGTTCACCACTACGGTAATGGATTTGAGGGCAAGACGCAGCAACATTCATATAGCAATATAACGGATTGATGATCTGGATCTCATGCCCTGCTTCTTCACCAGCTGATCGCAAACGTTTATGCGAATACAAGTGAGCATTAGTCGCCAAGATTGCAATTTTCATGGCTTGGAATTTCCTTACAAAAAAG
>JAKBCM010000154.1 GCA_021807845.1 Pseudomonadota bacterium | reverse complement strand
TTTTAACATTCAAAATGACTAAAACTATGTCAAGAGAAATTTGAATTATTTTTTCAATTAAATAATCACTGCTTCATTTGTAGTCACACATGTTTTTGCCCTGTAAAAGCAATGCGGTTTTATTTAATCATCTTTTTATGAGCTACAAACTCTGCCAAGAATAGATTCCCGCCTTCGCGGGAATGGCTGGTTCAAAAATTGTCAGGTACAGAGTTTGATCATACGAGCGTTCTCAGGTGTATGAGGAAGCATGTCTGTCAATACGCATCGTTTTCCCTGCATAGGGTAAAGAAGTCAATTCATGGATACGCAATAACTGATTATATTTTGCGACTCTATCCGTACGACAAAGTGAACCAGTCTTGATCTGCGAAGAACCCGTTGCCACGGCCAAATCAGCGATAAAAGTATCTTCGGTTTCTCCTGACCGATGTGAAACAACGCAAAAATAGCCATTGTTTTTTGCCAACTCCATGGTTTGTAATGTTTCTGTTAAAGTACCGATTTGATTTAATTTAATAAGGATGGCGTTGGCCACCTGTTGCTGAATACCCTTGGCCAGTATGCGAGAATTAGTGACAAACAAATCATCACCCACCAATTGCAACCGACTTCCCAGAAGACTTGTCAATGTTTGCCAACCCTGCCAATCATTTTCATCTAAACCGTCTTCAATACTGATGATCGGATAATCGCTCACTAACCCCGTATAATATTGGATGAGTTCATGACTGTCATATCTTTGATTCTCAGAAGCCAAATAATAAGTTCCTTCTTTATAAAGCTCTGATGCAGCCACATCAAGTGCAAAAGCCACATCTTCTCCCAAACGAAGACCGAGAGATAAAACTGCTTCACTCAAAATATCCAGTGCTTGACGATTGGCCGTGAGATTGGGTGCAAAACCGCCCTCATCACCCACTGCTGTACATAATCCTTGTTTTTTTAATACTTCTTTTAGCGCATGAAAAATCTCAGCGCCCATTCGTAAGGCTTCTGGAAAATCAGAAGCACCTACAGGCATGATCATAAATTCTTGTATGTCTAGATTATTGTCAGCATGTGCACCACCATTGAGTACATTCATCATAGGCACCGGCATTATCATTTTATCCCCGCGATTGAGTGCGGCAAAAAGAGGCAACTGAGAGGCTTTGGCATAAGCTCTAGCACAAGCCAGAGAGACCGCCAAAATAGCATTTGCCCCTATATGTGATTTGTTTTCAGTACCATCTAATGTACATAACTTGGTATCAATCTCTTCTTGGTTGCTTACTGAAACGTGATGTAATAGTTGGTTAATCTCATCATTGATGTGTGCAACTGCTTTACACACGCCTTTACCCATATAACGTCTTTGATCTTTATCTCGCAATTCACAAGCTTCTCGACTACCCGTTGAGGCGCCAGATGGCACACTTGCACGACCCATCACCCCATCCTCAAGAATGACATCCGCTTCTACAGTTGGAAATCCACGTGAATCCAAAATTTCACGTCCTTTGATTGCAGCAATATGCATTGATAATATCCTCATTTAATCAAACCCTGAAGCATCGCATCTTCGTACATGATCATGTTTGAACCCGACACATACAGAGCCGGAGTATACACAATAGTTTGGCTTCTATAAAATTTTGAGTATAATTGCCAACGAGCAATGTTTGCTCAACGTTTCTATGTTCATTTTGCAAGGCGCAAAACTATGGGTAGCATATTTAATATGTTTGGGCCATCACCAATTAGGCCTATTGAGCAACACATGCGCAAGACCTATCTTTGCGCAAAGCAACTCTACCCTTTTTTTGAAGCAGTCCTTCAACAAGACTGGCAAACAGCCAATACCATCAAAGATAAAATTGTTGCTATCGAAAAAGAAGCTGACTTGATCAAGCGTGATCTGCGTTTGCATTTGCCTACTGGTTTATTTCTTCCAGTTGCCCGCACCGATTTACTTGAATTACTGAGTGCGCAAGATAAAATTGCGAATAAAGCAGAAGATATTGCAGGACTCATAATCAGTCGACAAATGCTCATACCAGAAGCAATATCTCCCCTGTTTATGCCTTTTTTACATTGTTGTCTGGATGCTGCAAAACAAGCATGCAAAGCGATTAATGAACTGGATGATTTGCTAGAAAGTGGATTTCGTGGAAGTGAAGTAAAGATTGTTGAAGATATGATTGTCACGCTAGATAAAATAGAACATGATAGCGATGATAAACTAGCCGAACTAAGACACCAGATTTTTTCCTTGGAAAAAGAACTCCCCACTATTGAAGTCATTTTTCTTTACAAACTCATTCAATGGATTGGTGACTTAGCTGACCACGCACAAACTGTTGGTGGTCGTCTACAAATACTCATTGCCCGGTAGCCAATTCTTATGGATTATTCTTTTTTATATATCATTATCGCTGTTGTATTGTGCTTCCTCATGACCTGGGGTGTTGGTGCAAATGATCTTGCCAATGTCATGAGTACAACCATGGGTTCGAAAGCCATTACGCCTAAACAAGCCATGCTCATCGCTATTATTTTTGAATTTGCAGGAGCGTTCTTAGGAGGAACTGGTGTCACAGAAACCATGCGTGATCGCATCATCAACACCACACTACTCGTAGAGCAACCCCTGATTCTGATTGAAGGCATGCTCGGGGTGCTTCTGGCCTGCACCATCTGGATGAATCTAGCCAGTTTTCTAGGTGTACCTGTATCCATTACGAATGCCTTGGTTGGTTCCATGGTTGGTTTTGGTAGTGTGGTATTGGGCTCAGATGCAATTCATTGGAATCAAGTAACTCATATCGCTATAGGCTGGGTCACTTCCCCCATCATTTCAGGTATCACTGGCTATATTTTATTTATCAGTATCCAACAAACTATTTTTGTTAAAAGTAATCCTTTGGCTAAGGCAAAACTATATATTCCCATTTATCTCTTTTTAATCGGTTCTATATTGTCTTTTATCACTGTATTTAAAGGACTAAATCACTTTGACATTCACCTGAATTTTAAACAAAATTTAGCAGTTACTCTCGCAACCAGTATTATTATTACCATTACGGGAATGATATTTATCAAACGCATTCCAGAACCTCATAAAATAAGTCGTCGCGATCGTTTCACTCAGGTAGAAAAATACTTCGCCGTACTCATGGCAATGACTGCTTGTGCCATGGTTTTTGCTCACGGCTCCAATGATGTGGCCTTGGCGG
>JAKBCM010000153.1 GCA_021807845.1 Pseudomonadota bacterium | reverse complement strand
GGATCATCGGTATCAATACCATCATTACCATTGCTTTGTTATGGTGGGCTAGCAAAATAGAGGTCAAACCTCATAAGCGTAAAAAATAAATAACGCTACACGCCATCCTGAACAACGTGAGGGGTTCATGAGACCTAATCCATCGGTCAAATAGGCATATAGCTTATTCAGTAATTGTCAAAACACTCTATTGTCATATACAAAGAAAATTATTCTGAACTTATGGATCAGTTGCTTCTAAAGCAATACACTTTCGCAATATCTAGTCTTAATAGGAGAATACGATGTCTCATTTACTACGGTCTGCGAAAACTTTTTTTTCAAAAGCGAGAACCAGGATTTCAAACGATGTCCCCCACAAAAACCCTTCTTCATCTTTACCTGATGACCCAAAAGCGAAAGATGCATTACTGTTAATGATGCAAGATCCTAAACCTTTAGAAAGTTGCCATATCCATACGCCTGATCCCCGCACTTTTCTGATATATTTCATCTTATGCGGGCTCGTAGGTCTTTATGAATATAAAATACATAATAAACCTGAAGCAGCTCCTTCCCCAAAAAAGTAAATGCTTTTAAGAGCAAACGCCCATGGAGACTGAACGCCTGTCATTAAGACTATCTATAAAATCATTCAAAGATGCCCTGTGTAATGAGTTTAAGCAAAATGGCAACATCAATACCATCACTCATAAACTTGTTTCGTATATTGATGAAATATTGATGCGCTTATTTCAAAAACATCATCTGGATCTAGATGGTCATTTTTGTCTATTGGCATTAGGGAGTTATGGGCGTCGCGAATTACAACTTCATTCTGATATTGATTTACTGATCCTTCATGATGAAACACTTTCCAAAGCCGACTTTGCAAATGCGCAATTATTTATCCAGGAGTGCTGGGATATAGGACTTTTGTTAAGCCACCAGATCACGACAGTGAATGTATGCGCTGAACTTGCCCATCATGATATCACCGTAATTTCCAGCATTCTTGATGCTCATTTGATTTGTGGTCGTGGTTCACTTTTGGAAGAGCTCCTTTATCAAACCCATCCCTTACATATGTGGACAAGTTATGATTTTTTTTATGCCAAGTGTCAAGAGCAACACACCCGATATGAAAAATATGGCGAAACTGCATATAACCTAGAGCCTAATGTAAAACATGGCCCCGGCGGACTTCGTGACCTACAAGTGTTATTAAGTGTCGGTAAACGTCATTTTGGAATTAAGAAATTAGCCGATGGAATCGGTACAGGATTTATCACTGAAAAAGAATATGAAGAACTCCTTCATTGCCAACATTTTCTATGGCGGGTCCGTTTTGCACTACACATGATTGCTGAAAAAAATGAAGAGCGATTGTTGTTTGATCACCAAATCAAGTTGGCAGAATTATTTGGTTATGAGGACAATCAAACATCGTTGGGTATTGAGCAATTTATGAAAGCCTATTTCATGACTATCAAACGTACCAGGGAATTAAATGAAATTCTATTACAGTGGTTTGCTGAAGCCATTGTACATCGAGAGAAACAAAAACTCATTGCTCTAGATGGGATATTTCAAATCGCAAACCAAGATATAGAAGTCAAGCAAACGGATGCTTTTACTATGCATCCCGCAGCATTATTAAAACTATTCTTATGGATGGCCAAACGTCCTGAAATTAAAGGAGTACGAGCCAATACCATTCGTTTAATACGGCAAAACCTTTTTCTGATGAATCAACGATTTCGCTCTTCAAAAGTAATCACAGAGCTCTTCATGAATATCTTGAAAGAAGCACATGATCCATATGAAATTTTGCAATGCATGAGTCGATATGGTGTATTGGGGCATTATTTAGACTGTTTTGCTGCGGTGACTGGACAAATGCAATATGATTTATTCCATGTTTACACCGTGGATCAACACACTTTGTTTGTGATCCGAAATTTGGCCCGATTTTTAAATGAATCGTATCAAGATCAATTTCCTTTGTGTTGTCAACTCATGCCCCAGATCCCAAAGCGCGAGATCCTTTATTTGGCAGCTCTGTTTCATGATATTGCCAAAGGTCGTGGTGGGGATCATTCAGAATTGGGAGCAATAGAAGTGCTACAATTTGGTAAACGTCATCGTTTATCCAAAGAAGAGCTCAATCTATTGGTTTGGTTAGTCAAAAACCACTTATTGATGTCACATACTGCCCAAAGACAAGATATTTATGATCCCAAAACCATCCAAAAGTTTTGCAGTTTATTACCCGAGACCGCTTATTTAGACTATCTATATTTACTGACCGTTGCTGATATTTGTGGCACTAATCCATCACTTTGGAATGCATGGAAAGACTCGCTACTGAAAGAATTATACTTTGCAGCCAATCGATCCTTACAGCAAGAAAGAGCCTTACTCGATGAAACAAGTCTCATCACTTTAAGAAGACAACAAGCATTTGATATTTTAGTCCATGAAGGAATTGATCCCAAAGCCATTGACAACTTGTGGAAACACTTTAATCATAAGTATTTTTTACATGAACCCTCAGAGATCATCGCCAGGCACACCAAGGCTATTCTTGCCTGTAAAGCCTTTCCCCTCGTCATGATTATGCCTCACCATACAGAAGGTGGAACTGAAGTTCTCATTTATATGCCACATCGTGATGAGCGATTTACCATCACCACCACCGTCTTAAGCAATGTTCATGCAACCATTCAAGAAGCAACCATTTTGACCAGTAATAATCATTTTGACTTAGATACATACATCATTCTTGATGAAAATAACCAAGCCTTTTTTGATGAAGCACGCACAAGCCTGATTCAACAGTTATTGATAAAACATTTGACAAAACCGGACTTACCAAGTGTGATCCAACGCCGACTGTCAAGAACTCAAGCTCACTTTAAAGTGACCCCTAAAATAGTATTCACTACCGAACCATCAGACTCTCATACCTGTTTATTTTTGGTGACAAGCGATCGATCAGGCTTATTAGCCAATGTCAGTCGGATCTTTTTAAGTGAAAAAATCAATCTTCACAATGCCAAAATATCCACCGCTGGCGAGCGAGTAGAAGACACATTTTATATCAGCAATGAAAAAGGCACTCAATTAACCCCTGATGAGGAAATGAGGCTTAGGCAAAAGTTAATAGAGTTCTTTCCAAACCCTACGTATTCAGTTCATAGTTGTAAATTCCCGCAATTAAATTAAACCTCAGTCCAAATCTTTTTCGGCGATTACGATATTTATC
>JAKBCM010000152.1 GCA_021807845.1 Pseudomonadota bacterium | reverse complement strand
CGATCTGAGCCACAGAAATTGCCAGAAAAATGGTGACCAGTTGGGGGTTGTCTAAGCTTGGCCCGTTAACCTTTGGCCAGGAAGAAGGTGAAGTATTTTTAGGCCGCTCAGTCAGCCAAAATAAGGAAATATCCGACAACACTGCACAGCTGATTGATGAAGAAGTTAGATCAATTATCGATCAGGGTTATCAGAAAGCACATAACATTCTGTCTAGTAATTTAGATAAATTGCATATGATGGCAGATGGATTGATTAAGTATGAAACCATCGATGCAGAACAAATCAAAGAGATCATGTCAGGTAAGGAGCCTTCACCTCCAGATGGTTTAGAGTCATTACATATGGATCATAAAGATATTGAGAAAAAAGATGGTCATGATGGAAAAAGTGACTCGGCAACTGAATCAATAGTCGATGATCCGGTGTAGAGAAAAACCAGTGAATTGTGAACAATTTTCTCAATGGCTTCATCGGTATAGTCAACCGCTTGCAGTATCTAAAGATCTGAAAAAAAAACCTTTCATCATGGGGGTCTTGAATGTGACCCCCAATTCCTTTTCTGATGGTGGATTATATTTAAAACCAAATGATGCCTACCTTCGTGCTGAAAAAATGATAGCTGAAGGTGCGGATATCATTGATATTGGTGGGGAATCTACAAAACCAGGTGCCATACCAATCTCTGCCACAGAAGAAATCGATCGCGTTATTCCGGTGATTGAGCGCATCAGGGCCAATAGTGATATTTGTATTTCGATTGATACATCTAAAGCGTCCGTGATGAAAGCGGCGGTCACTGCAGGTGCCTCATTTATTAATGACGTCAGTGCATTAAGAGGAGAAGATGCTTTATTCACTGCCCAAAGTTTGAATGTACCGGTCTGTTTGATGCATATGAAAGGGACCCCCCCATCTATGCAAGCCCATCCTTATTATGCAGATGATGTGGTTGACGAGATCAATGACTTTTTCAAAGAACGCATAGAGGCTTCTACAACAGCAGGGATTTCATGCACGTCTATCATACTTGACCCGGGCTTTGGTTTTGGCAAGTCGGTGAAGCATAATTTGCATGTGATTAAAAATCTGCAGCAATTTCTCAAACATGATAGGCCTTTGATGTTAGGCGTTTCACGTAAAAGTACAATTGGCGAAGTATTACAAAAAGAGGTTACCTCGCGTTTATCAGGTGGGATAGCTATTGCCGTGTATGCAATGCTTCAGGGTGTGGCCATCATCAGAACACATGATGTGGATGAAACGAATCAAGCTTTGCAAATGATCGACGCCATAGTATCCTCTACAAATCTTCAATGTTTTGAATCTGATAAAGGGTGATTAAGGAATATATGGGATGAGTCAACGTAAATATTTTGGAACGGATGGGATCCGAGGACAGGTGGGAGCGTCAAATATTAACCCTGAATTTGTGCTTAAATTGGGGTGGGCTGTGGGCCGAGTGTTGGCTAATGGTCATCGCAAGAAAGTGCTTATAGGAAAAGATACAAGAGTCTCCGGTTATATGTTGGAATCGGCGCTGGCTGCAGGGCTGTCCGCTGCAGGTGTCGATATTCGACTCCTAGGCCCCATGCCTACCCCAGCTATTGCTTATCTCACACAAACATTACGTGCCAATGCAGGTATTGTCATCAGTGCCTCGCACAATTTATTTGAAGACAATGGCATTAAGTTTTTTTCTGCAGATGGGGGGAAGTTACCCGAACAGGTAGAGTTAGAAATAGAAGCAGAAATAGATAAGAAATTAGAAACAGTCCCTTCTTCGCAACTGGGTAAAGCAAAGCGCATTGATGATGCTCCAGGACGGTATATTGAATTTTGTAAATCAACGATTCCTTCTTTGACGCGCTTGTCAGGACTTAAAATCATCATTGATTGTGCTCATGGTGCAACCTATCACGTTGCTCCTAATGTTTTTGCCGAACTGGGAGCCGAGGTTATTGCTATTGGTAATGAACCGGACGGTTTTAATATTAATCAAGGGTGTGGTTCCACTGATCCTAAATTGTTACAACAGTATGTGATTCAACATGGTGCAGATGTTGGCATTGCATTGGATGGTGATGGAGATAGGGTCATTTTGGTCGATGCAAGAGGCCAACTTTTGACCGGTGATCAGATTATTTATATCATCGCGAAGGATAGGCTGCAAAGAGGTCTATTAAAAGGGGGCGTTGTTGGAACACTGATGAGCAATTATGGCTTAGAAAAAGCACTGTCGGAGCTCAATGTTCCCTTTTTGAGAACAAACGTAGGCGATCGTTATGTTCTTCAAGCACTCAAAGAACAGGATTGGAAAATCGGAGGCGAGTCTTCGGGACATATTGTTTGTCTTGATAAAACCACAACTGGAGATGGTATCATTGCCGCACTACAAGTGTTAGCCATCATGGTACGCCAAGAAAAAGACTTACAGCAGCTTTGCAATGGAATAACCTTGCTGCCACAATCTTTAATCAATGTTAAAACAAACCATGCCACGATATTGGCAGAAGATAAACAAGTGCAGCAGGCTGTAGATAATTTAAATGCCAAACTGGAAGGAAATGGTCGCGTCTTACTGCGGCCTTCAGGCACTGAACCACTCCTGCGGGTCATGGTAGAAGGCACTGATGGCCAACAAGTAGAAATCCAAGCACAGCAATTGACTGATCAAATCAAGCAAATTGAACAAAATTTAAAACCAGGTAAGGCGATGGCTTAATATGAGACAAAAGTTTGTAATGGGCAATTGGAAAATGAATGGTAGCGTGCCAACAACAACAGCTTTGTTGACAGACCTGCTCAATAGCTTGCCAACGAAAAGATCAGCCTCTGTCGTGGTTATTCCGCCCTCTATATATCTTCCCTTGGCACAGTCTTTGATAGGTGAGCATCATATTGGAATAGGCGCTCAAAATGTCTATCCTAAGGATGCGGGGGCTTTTACAGGTGAGTTGTCCGCACCTATGTTAAATGATTATGGGTGTCAGTATGTTTTGGTAGGTCATTCTGAGCGGCGAAATTTATTTCACGAAGATGAAAAATTTGTCGCAGAAAAATTCCACCATGTCAAAGAACATGGTATGATACCTGTTCTTTGCGTAGGGGAGACCCTGGCTGAACGTGAAAATGGGTTGACTGAAGCAGTGTTAACCAAGCAATTGCTTGCTGTTACTGGAGATAGCACTCGCGTGTTTCAGCAGTGTGTGATCGCATATGAGCCTGTATGGGCAATAGGAACAGGTAA
>JAKBCM010000151.1 GCA_021807845.1 Pseudomonadota bacterium | reverse complement strand
CCAAAGCTAATGCTGGTAAAAATGACAGTGCACCTAGAATAATAGTGACCACGACCAATAGAACAATAAAAATCGGGGTGTGAGTTGCCAATGTTCCGCTGCTTTTGGGAATGATTTTTTTATTTGCCAATGAGCCTGCTACCGCTAAAGCCGGGATCGCAATCCAAAAGCGGCTAATGAGCATCACAATCCCTCCCAACACATGATAAAAAGGGGTATTTGAATCCAACCCAGCAAAAGAGCTACCATTATTATTCCCCATGGAAGTAAATGCATAAATCATCTCAGTAAATCCATGCGGTCCGCTGTTCAAAATAGAGCTCACCCCCATTGCAGTCACCGAACTTAAAGCCGTGGATAACAAGACAATCAACGGCATGACTAAAACGGCAAGGGATGCCATTTTCATTTCAAAGGGTTCAATTTTCTTTCCCAAATATTCGGGTGTTCTACCCACCATGAGCCCTGCCACAAAAACCGTGATAATGACCAACATCAACATCCCATACATACCAGACCCTACGCCACCAAAAACCACCTCACCCAGATGCATCAGCCATATTGGAATCAATCCTCCTATTGGTGTAAAAGAGTCATACATCGAATTAGAGGCACCACTCGAAGTAGCGGTTGAAGCCGCAGCCCAAAAAGCCGAATTCACAATACCAAATCGGGATTCCTTTCCTTCCATATTGCCGCCAGAATATACGTTACCAACTGGTAAGCTTCTGACCCCAAGTTGAGTCAACAAAGGATTACCAACTTGTTCTGAATGAACACAAATAGTGACAAACGGAATAAAGATAATCATCATTACCGTTAATAGCGCCCAACCTTGACGTTTGTCATGAACCATCACACCAAAGGTATAAGTCAGTGCGGCTGGAATCAGTAGAATAGCTAGCACTTCTAGAAAATTAGTGAGTGGAGTTGGATTTTCAAATGGATGCGCGCTATTGACATTAAAAAAGCCACCTCCATTGGTCCCTAATTGTTTGATGGCTATTTGCGAGGCAACAGGCCCCATTGGAATGGTTTGTTCGCTCTGCTCAGTCATCGTAAGCTTTGATTGACCCAAGTCATCCGTGACTGGAGTCTGATAACTTGTTTTTTCTAATACAGTGATTCTCTGATTTGGCCCTAGATTTTGAATCACCCCTTCAGACACCAGAATGAATGAAAGAATAATGGACAAAGGAAGCAAAATGTACAACACGCCGCGCGTCAGATCAACCCAAAAATTACCCAAATTGGTAGTTTGATGCTTTGCAATCCCTCTGATCAAAGCAAGCATTAAACAGATGCCTGTGGCTGAGGACAAAAAATTTTGAGCAGTCAGTCCTAGCATCTGGGTCAAATAACTCATGGTGGTTTCACCGCTGTATGACTGCCAGTTAGTGTTTGTCACGAAACTCACCGCCGTATTAAACGCCAAAAGCGGAGGGAGAGATGAAAAATGCTCTGGATTGAAAGGAAGCCACATCTGCAAACGCTCTATCAGATACAGCACGAAGAATCCCAATAGATTAAATACCAGCATTGCAGATAAGTACTCTTTCCAATTCATGCCCTGCTTTTGCTTGACGCCACAACATTGATACAAAAACTGCTCTAATGGTCTACCAATCCTATTGATACCACAATTTTTTCCAGCATAAATTCGTGCTATGTACAAACCAAGAGGCTTGACTGATAGCAAAAGAACAACGAAATAAAATACGATTTGTAATAACCCATTTCCTGTCAAAATAGCTTCCTTTCTAAAAAAACTCAGGTTTAAACATAACAAATAAAAGATACGCTAAAAGACTGATGGTAATGCATCCACACACGAGATAAATGCTCATTCTTCACTCCGTGATAATGATTCAAAAAAATGTATTAAGCCAAAACTCAATATAAAAAATAATACAACCAATGCCATCACCATCAAATCCATTTTGAATCACCTCATTGTACTTAGGTAGAAAGATCCACATACATTCCACCCTAACTTTACACATAAATTTGTATTTTAGAAATTATCTACTACTATTAAATTTGCTGTAGTCTTTAATTTATAATCATAAGGAGAAGAACATGGCACAGAAAAATGATCAACGTCAAAATAGCAATCAACATCAACAACAAGCCAATCAACGTCAACAACAAGCTAATCAACGAGATAGCAGACAACAACGAGATGCAAGACAGTCTCAAAATGAAAGACCTCACCAAAGCTATGATATTCATCAAACACAAGCCAGTCAAAGAAAAGCAAGCTCAGCAAATGCTGTGAATAGTGGTCGTAAGAGTGCTTCCGTTAAAGAAAGTGGATAAAAACGATTTAAAATAGAGCCATCGTACCCCCCAGGTGGATCTCAAGAGCAATGGACTTGATAACATGCGCTGCACAGCATCATTTTTGAACTGGTGTAGAGGATAAAATGGCTTGGGGGGTTATGCAAAAACTTCTTTTTCTTCTTCTCTTAAAGTTAACACTTCAAATCCATCTTTCGTGACTAAGATGGTATGTTCCCATTGAGCAGATAGTTTATGATCCTTGGTGATAGCAATACTCCACCCATCTTTTTCGATATGTCGCACATCGCTTTTACCTTGATTGATCATCGGCTCAATGGTAAAAGTCATTCCTTCTTGTAAAGTGAGTCCTGTTCCTGGTCTCCCATAGTGCATGACTTGTGGGTCTTCATGCATTTTTTCGCCTATCCCATGACCACAATACTCTCGAACCACAGAATAGTGATTTTGTTCAGCGTGACTTTGAATAGCAAAACCAATATCACCTAATGTCGCATGTGGCTTCACTGCTAAGATCCCTTTGTATAAACATTGTTGAGTGACATCAACCAGGCGTTTTGCATGTAAAGGCGTTGATCCAATACAAAACATTTTACTGCTATCACCAAAATATCCTTCACTGATCACAGTCACATCCACATTCAGAATATCTCCGTTTTTTAACACTTGTTTCACAGATGGCATGCCATGGCAAATGACATGATTCAGAGAGGTATTCACTGCATAAGGATAACCGTATTGTCCTTTGCTGCCTGGAATCGCTTTCAAAATGTCAACAATATAGTGTTCACAAAACTCATCGACTTCCATAGTGGTGATCCCAGGTTTGATAAATTCACTAACAGCCTCTAACACTTGGGCAGTTAAACGACCTGCGACACGCATTTTTTCAATTTGTTCTGGCGATTTAATGGTTATCATCGTTTTATAAAACCTATATGATCAAACTAAGA
>JAKBCM010000150.1 GCA_021807845.1 Pseudomonadota bacterium | reverse complement strand
ATTTAAATTCAAGCAAAGTATGATTTTGCCCTGACGTACAAAGCAACTCATTCTATGCCTTAAGGTGCTAAGGGTACAGATAAAGTCCAGCTAACGCCGCCATTTAGTGTATAATATGCCAGAGCTGAATCATCTGCTTCTGCTTTCAGATAATCCCCAACAGTTATGCAAGACAATCCTGTGCTACCACAACTAATACTACTTAATCCCGTGATTTCTATCTGTTGTGGTTGTACAGGCGTACTAGGTAAAGTTGGTGTGGGGTTTAGCGTCCATAGAGTAGTTCTATAACTCAAAGGTATGTATAAACCTTGTTGATTGACATATTCTCCAACAGCGGTACAAGTGGTGCCCGCGTTATCGCAACTAACATCATTTAATGCTGCGAATGATAAGAAATCATTAGGAACTGCAGGGGTTGGATTAAGCGTCCAAGTGGTTCCAGCATTTGAAGTTTCATAACTGAGCGGTTTGATTTGATTTAGATTGTTATAATAATTACCTACCGCGATACAATTTTGACCATCGCTCGTACAGGTAATGCCACTGAGTACCAAAGGATAAATCTGTAATGTATTTTGGGTGTCAGCTGCATCTGCAGGTAATGTAAACGCAGTATTTGGTGCGCTCCAAGTTTGGCCACCATTGGTGGTAGAATAACTATACAAAGCAGCATGTGTATTGTAATTGGTATAAAAACCGACCGCCGTGCAAATCAAACCCGAGCTGCTGCAACTCACACCTAGGAGATCACTGAAGGGATCTAGGTTAGATATATCACCTGGTTGAGTAAGAACCGTGTTGGTCCAGGTTGCTCCTCCATTGGTTGTATGATCAACAAATGAGTTGAAAGTAATCGGACCTGTGTATGTTCCTACGGCTACGCAATTTTGTGCATCATTCACCGTATCATTACCACAACTGATGTGATTAAACGCACTATATTGAACTTGAGCGGCATCATTAGGAAGGGGAGGGGTATTATGCAGTGTCCAAGTCACACCAGCATCAAGAGTACTGTAACTGAGAGGATAGAGGTTTTGAGCATTATCTGAGTAATATCCCACAGCTTTACAGTTAAGACCATTGTTCATACAGCTGATGCTAAATAAACTTGTAGAAATGCTATTTTGTGGTACTGAAGGAGTAGGATTTAGAGTCCAGCTCACGCCACCATTTGTTGTGAAGTAACTTAAGACAAGAGATGTGTTGAGTCCTTCTTCAATCTCTCCTACGATAGTACATTTTTGACCATTACTATCGCAGCTTACACCATTAAGCACAAAATTTTGTGTAGCTGTAATATTAGTCGAATAATGCTGACAAGACACAGGCCCTTTGCCATTTAAACATAGAGTAAAAGACACGTTGCCAACAGGGCCTGCAAGCGTAATTGTGGCGGGTGTTGTATCACTAACGGGAAACAAACAATAACCATTGCCTGAGAGTTGACATTCAACGCCAATATTAGCAAGGCTATATCCTGATGTGTCTATTTTGATGCCGGCGTTGGCATAACTATGGTTTGGTGTGACGGTATGAATGGTTAATACCGAATCATTAGTGTCTACCTGAAATAATGCATTCGTTGCAGCATGGATGGTTTGGCAACACAGTAAGCACAATAATGGAAGTGAATAGATTATTTTTTTATTCATTTGATCATCCTTGATATCACACCAATGCAGGAACTTTTACATTGATATAAATGGTTTAAGGCGTGTAGACATGGATTTATCACGAAGCTCAAATTGGAGTCATGACAAGTCAATGTCTACAAGCCATCATCATTTTGTCAAATCATATATCGGAATACAAGATATCTTGCGATACTCGATTGTTCACTGAACAAAATAGGAGAGTGTATCCGCTTACCTCACTAAGTCTGATTATTTTGATAATCAGACCTTATCACATAGCCGTGTATAACGTGTACAACGTCAAAATTATGTCTTATATTTGGGCACGAAAATGACAAAGGTTTCCGACCGTAATGTGATGCGGCCCTGAATATTAGCGTATTCAACGGGTGGCATATCATTTAGTGAGCATCGGTTTCAAGTATGGATACCGGAGGAGCAAGATTGTCCTTATCTACATTTTGTCAGCAGCTGAGATATCTCTGATAATTCGATCGAATCATTTTGGAGTACCGTTCATTAGAAGCATAGGCATTATCTCTAGGACCTAAATCTTTATCTTGATACACTTTATCGCCATCTTTGCTAAGATGTACTCGGAGTTTGCGAATTTTGACTGGCATATTAGAGCGTGTCATCAATTAGTATTATCGCCTCGAAAAACTTAATGATGACACGCTCTAATAAAGGAGGATTGATGCCACTAGACTCGGTTGAATCTAATGAGGATACAGATGTATCTAATAAACGAGCCCCTGGCGTTAGTATCCGTGGTGCTGTCGTTCATTCCCTAACATCTTGGATTCAAGGTAAAATGGAGGATACAGTACTCATAAACCCTTTTTTTGATTCTTCTATTGAATATACCATTTATTGTATTCATGGGACCGGAGATAGATCCTATGCTTTTGGTAAATTGATCAATCGTTTGTTAGAGTCTAAAGATGGATCTTCTAACGCCCTTCCTAAATCGATATCTAAAATTTATCTTTTGGCCTTTTCTGGGCGTTATCAAGGTTCGTCTATTGAGTATTTCGCAGAACAACTCAAGTATAAAATCATTAAAAATAAAGACAAACATGTGATTCTCTTTGGACATTCAAGAGGAGGGCTTGTTGCGGCCAAATTTGCAGAATATATGTGCAAAGATATGGGTGTCACTGTTCACGGCATACTCCCTTTCTGCTCCCCTTTTCATGGCTCACCTTGGGCCATTGCACCACTAGCATACTTGTCACAATCCGTTGCTGAAATGCAGTCTGATAGTGAGTTTTTAACTCATTTACGCGCATCGATAGTAAGCTCGGAAGAAAACAGTCAAAAATATTATTTTTTTGGTGTAGAAAATGACTCTCTTGTCCCCACCGAGCATGCTTATATTGAAACAAATGGGAGCTCTATCATTTTGATGCAAGATCATGGCCATCTTTCTATCTTAACGTCCAATGTGATAGTAGGCTATGTCAGTGATTGTTTGCACAAAATAACCAGCGTCCTGAGTCAGCATGAAACACAAGAAATATCTGATATTGAAGCGGTCTGTCTTGCTTTAGAAGCTGAAATTTTTGCACTCAAAAATCGGTCTCATTTAAATAGCAGCGAGTCCAAATTAAGGGC
>JAKBCM010000149.1 GCA_021807845.1 Pseudomonadota bacterium | reverse complement strand
CGATCTATATTGAAGCAGGCGTTAAGTATACCCGTGACATGATGATAAAAGTGATTGAAATGGGATTACCTATCGCTGACGAAGCGTTATTTACTCACAATGCAAAAGGTTTTTTAGAATTGCTTTCCTGGGTTGCAATTGGCGCTCGGAGTGCAGAAGATCAAGAGCATCGAATTTTTGCCTCATCCCTTGATTGTGCAGTTGGCTTGAAAAATCCAACCCATGGTTCTCTTGCTATTGGTGTCAATAGTATAGTTGCTGCCCAATATCCACATGTTGCTGTTTTTGATGGGGATGAAGTCCTAACACATGGGAATCAGCATGCACATTTAGTATTACGCGGTTCAAATCATGCTCCAAATTATTCGGTGGCAGATCTTGAAGAGGTTAAACGACACATGGAAAAGCATCATATACAAAACCCATCCGTGGTTATAGACGCCAGTCATGATAATTGTATAGAGAATGGAAAAAAGAATCACCGCTTACAACCAACTATTATTTTAGACATCATTAAGAACCTGCAAGCAAGACCTGATTTAAGATCACTGGTGAAAGGGTTTATGGTAGAAAGTTTTTTGAAAGAAGGAAATCAATCTATAAATTTAGACAATCCTGAAGCAATCGATCTGAATGGTCTGTCGATTACCGACCCTTGCCTGAGTTGGGAAAACACTGAGGCGTTTCTTTTACAGTTAGCAGGAATGAATACTTTATCCTAGAAAAGAAGGAGATGTCATCATGACAACCATCGTAGGCGTTTCAGGTTTACTAGGATCTTTTTCTGAAAAAGCGGGCATTATTTACGCAAATCGTACAGGAATAACCCCTTCGTTCGACTACTTAATCGACATGGAAGGTGTCCTAGAAGCCATTGAACAAGACAACATTGATCTTGGAATACTCCCTGTCGTTAATCTGCAAGGCGGATTGGTAAGGCCAGCTTTTGAAGCGATGGGAAAGCACCTATTCACCGTGATTGATGAGCTTTGGCTTGAGGTCAGACAGTGTTTAATGGTGCTTCCAGGAGTTACTCGTCATCAAATAACACATATTGTTTCTCATCCTCAAGGCCTTGCTCAATGTAAACATTTCCTGCAAAAAGAATTTAAAGACATTGAACTGATTGAATGGTGTGATACAGCAAAAGCAGCTAAAGATTTAGCCGAAGGAATTTTACCTTCATTCAGTGCTGTTATAGCACCAGAACGCTGCACTCGGATTTATGGTTTAGACATCATGACGAACAATATTCAAGACAGCTCACCCAACTTAACCGCTTTTATTGTAGTAAAAAACGCGATGAATGTATGACGTTTAAAAAAGGAGGCTCATCATGCTCACGATTGAACAACTAAGAAAGAAGATTGAATATACAGATGTTTGCATCATTAAAAAACTAGCCGAGCGAGAGGCATTAACAAAGCAAATCGGTCAGTTAAAAATAAAGGAAGGAACAGAAATAATTGACCTTTCGCGTGAAAAAGAACTTTTCGAACTCTATGGGTGCTGGTGTAAAAAATACAAACTGCAGCAAGCATTTGTCAAACGACTATTCAAAACCATCATTAATCACTCAAGAAAGGTTCAGGAATGATGAAATTCATACACGAAATGGCGCTAACTGATTCGCCCACAGTTCTGATACATTCGATTGCTCAGCAAAAAATCAATGCCGGTATAAACGTATTTAACCTTAGCGCTGGGGAACCAAAACTACCAATTCATACCTTGATAGCTCAAGGCGCTACGGATGCACTCACACAAGGAAAAACGTTTTATCCACCTGTGTCGGGTATCCCCGAGTTAAAAGATATAGCCTGTGAATGGATGAATAGCACCGATGCTTGCGAGTTTCAGACAGAAAACTGCTTAGTTGTAAATGGTGGCAAACTAGGGATTTATTTGCTACTACAACTTCTGCTACGTGAAAAAGATAGAGTGATTATCCCTTCACCTTATTGGGTATCTTATCCAGTAATCGCTAAACTTTTTGGTGGAGTACCTACCATTGTAGCAACCAATGAAGAGAACGGATGGAAACTAACGCCAGATTTACTCAAAAAATCATGTACCCCAAAAAGTAAAATTTTAATACTGAATAACGCTTGCAATCCAACTGGAACTCTATATACAAAATCAGAGTTAGCTGCTCTTCTAAACGTTGCGAATGATCATGACTTGATGGTCATATCAGATGAAGTCTATAGCGAGTTAACCTATGATGATAGCGCTTTTGTCTCATGTGGAGCATTTCATGAATACCAACAACGAGTTGTTATCATTCAGAGCTGCTCAAAGAATTTTTCTATGACCGGTTGGAGAGTCGGCTTCGTATTTGCCCCAGCTCATCTCATCAAACCACTCACTTCTCTCATAAGTCAAAGCACTAGTGGAGTAACAACCATCAGTCAATGGGCTGCTGTGGACGCATTAAAACAAGCGAATCTCATCAATCATTGGGTAAGAGAAAACATGCAGCATAGAAGAGACATACTGATAAACGCATTACAGGATGCATTTAAAATAAGTATTCATCCACCCTCCTCTTCATTGTATATTTTTATTTCACTCCAACACTTAGGTATAAAAAACATCCCATCTTTAGAGTTTTGCAAACTCGCTTTGGAGCGAGCAAACGTCGCCATGGTCCCTGGCGATGCTTTTGGGAAGAGCGGTTTTGTAAGACTATCGTTTGGAGCCAATGAGTCGGAATTAAGGTCAGGTGTGAAAGCATTGGCCGAATTTTGCAAAACAGTCAATTAACCTAAAAATGCAGTTGAGCGATGTAGCCTGGATGACGCAGGCCATGATCAACAAATACAAGTCCTATCGGTGTTAATTTACCGCCTTTGACCGTCATGTGTAGTGACCAAATCGAAATGCGCGCTGAATCCATGAGTTGATGAACCACTGAAAACAGTAGGATTAGGTCTCTCAGTTATTGTCGACTTTTTAAAAACAATCGCAGATGGGACACTACGTATCATTTTAAGTCGATTTAGTTCATCCGATATTACACCTTCATTGCTTACTGACGAGGATCATCATAGTTCAAGACGAAATGAGCGTCTAAAGCAATTGCACGATGAATGTGTGGCATCATTGGAAGTGAGGAATAGCGAGCCCTATTGCGAACTTTTTCCGAGGCCGCAATCGCGAAAATCGATAGAACAAAAATAGCATTTTGAAGTATCTTGGGTATATAATCCTATAAAAATCAGTTAAGGGCGGACAGACTGGACAGATATATTGTGTGATTGAGTGTCGCTCAATAATG
>JAKBCM010000148.1 GCA_021807845.1 Pseudomonadota bacterium | reverse complement strand
ATTAGGGGGAAAATGGTAATATAAAAATAATAAATTTAGATGCTGAAGCAAAAATAGCCTTAAAAATAGATAGCGAAGAAGATATGAATAAATTATACTCAGAAGCAAAAAAATTAAATTTACCTGTATTTGATTATATTTAAAATAAGGCTTATATAATTATAGATGCTGGAAGAACTCAAATTAAATCAGGATCAAAAACTGTGATATGAGCAGACGTCGAGGGAGTGCTTTGTGCAATCCATCCAGGAGTTAAATTAGGGAGAAGGCCCCAAACATAGTTTGGTTGAGAAAGTACTGCTGAATCATGATCACCATTAGCAAGAAAAATTTCAGCGGGGTCATTTGTACCATTCACTGTAATCAGGATATTCAGTGCTGTACCATCTGCACTATGGACTGTAATTGTGTCTGTCAGATATTGCCCTGTAAGCAGTGCCTTAACAGCAGTATTTTGATCGTTAAGAACATACTGATAGGCACCATTTGCTGCTAGTGTGAGTGCTCCGTAAGTGCCACTATAGGCGCCTGCTACCATCTGTGCCTCTGTTGGATTAATGGCGTCTGAAACAGTTATCTGACCAGAGACCATTGGATTTGGCGCAAATTGCTCCGCCCCTGCTAAACTATAGGTAACAGCTACGTCTGTCACAGACTTATCACCGATATCTCCTGAAAATGTTGTATGGCTATCTGTGATAGCTGTTGCAAGAGATTCCCCTTGATATGGACCGGCCGCTGTTGTGCCTCCCCAATAAAGATTTTCATTACCCGACAGATAAGTACGGACGCCGGGATGAGAAAGATCTGTAATTTCATAGTTTGCAGTTGCACTTCCAGCGGTTCCACTGACAATTTGAACGAGGTAGCTCAAACGAGAGCCATTGAAAACAACCGCCTCATTAGCATTACCTGTAATGGTATTAATACCGCCATTGTCATAAATAGTTGTGCCTTCAGCACTCGCCCTTGCGTTGAGGTTGGTTGTTCCACCCGAGAGTGTCACTTCATTAACACCATTTCCCAGCGTTACACTATTGCTTCCACCTGAGATACTGGTCGAATCGGCACCATTGCCTTCAGTAACGCTATTCGATCCGCCATTGATGACAAATGTATCATTACCACTGCCAACCACGACATTGTTAAATCCACTCTTTATCGTGAGGGTGTCACTTTGACTATCGAGTAAGCTGACAGTAGATGTTCCCGACTGACTTAGAGTAAGATCAAGGGCAGATTGATCGGTACCCGTTGATGTAATCATAGCAGCTGTGGCAGAACCTATAAGATTTAGTAAATCTGTTGAACCTGGTGTGCCGCCTCTGAAGTTAACAGAATTAAGGAGTCCAGAAACATTGACTGTTTCATTGCTTCCTGTGACATAGTCTCTTTGCAGTCTTCCTTCAAGATTATCAATGTTATTATTACCAGAATCACTGATGATATCACCCGTTCCGGTATCGTTAAGGGTATTGTTATTTGTGGTTTCATTAATAATAGCCATGGCCGTATCCTCCACTTGAGTTTTCACCTTACGGAGGAAAAAGTATAATTATTTACTTAAATTTCAATATTATTTTAGTAATTTTTTTATAAAAAAAATTGTTTCCGCAAGCCTTGGGTGTTTTATCATAGGCAGGCAAAGGCTTTTGCGTTAAACTCGGTTGTAAACTAATAAAAAAAATAATGCGTCCATGACAATAAAAGATAAAGATGCACCAACACGTCACCCCATCGAGTGGGAGGATCCTGCATTTTATGATGAACAGACCCTTGATGAGGAAATGCGCCGTGTTTTTGATGTTTGCCATGGGTGTCGGCGCTGTTTTAACTTATGTGACAGCTTTCCACGGCTGTTTGATCTTGTCGATAACAGCCCTACAGGTGAGCTTGATTCTGTAAAAAGTGAGGATTTTAAACCTGTTGTTGAGGCGTGCACCTTGTGCGATATGTGTTTTGTGAACAAATGTCCTTATGTTCCTCCTCACCCGTTTAATATTGATTTTCCCCATCTAATGCTGCGCTATCGGGCCGTCGAGCAGCAGAAAAAAAGCACACCCTTTGTGCAAAAAGAAATCGTGAAGATGGACAGAAATGCAAGCCTAGCGAAGCCTTTTGCACCTCTTGTCAATTGGGCACTTGATGAAAAAAATACGCTCACACGCCCCATGATTGAAAAAGTAACAGGTATCGACAAAAGGGCTTTTGTGCCTAAATTTGAAAAAGAAACCTTTGTGGCAAAATCGCTGAAAAACTCTATCCCTGCGAATGAAAAAGCCCCTGGTTTTGGCGAAAAAGTCGTTCTTTATGCCACATGCTATGGCAACTACCATCAAACATCCGTTGCTGAAGCTGCACTTAAGCTTCTTAAGCATCATGGTGTGGAGACAGAGGTTCTTTATCCTGGATGCTGTGGAATGCCTTTGCTTGAGCAAGGAAATCTTTCGAAGGTTGCGAAAACAGCCGAGCATATTGCGGATATTTTTGCCCCGTGGATTGATAAAGGGTATAAGATTCTTGGTCTTTTCCCCTCGTGCACGCTAATGCTCAAACAAGAATGGCCCTTGCTTTTGCCACAACAAAACAATATTCAGCGCCTTGCAAAACATACGATGGATGTCAGTGAGTATTTGGTTCAACTGATTAAGAAAAAGGGATTCCCCGAAAAACCTCATCCTCTTGGCGATCATGTGACGTTGCATTTGGCTTGCCACAGCCGTGCTCAAAACATAGGCGCAAAAGCAGCGGAGCTCCTGCGTTTTATTCCTGATACGATTGTGAATATTATTGAGCGCTGTTCGGGCCATGGCGGCTCTTGGGGAATGATGAAGGAAAATTTTGATACAGCTCTCTATGTAGGAACACCTGTTTTTAAACAGGCTATCCATCATCAGAATAAATATATAGCATCCGAATGCCCTCTTGCGGCACAGCATATTCGTCAGGGGATGGAGGTGCAAATCGTCGACGTCTCTTCCTCTGATGCTCATCAAAAAAGCCTATTTCATCATGCTCATCCTCTTGAGATTTTTGCCTATGCGTGTGGTCTTACCACATTATAGTTTGAGTAAAATTCTAAAATGAGTTGTTGCGCTTTTTGTTTTTTATCATCGATAATGGCGACGATTTAATCCCTGTACTGCTTAAAAGGACTTGAGACCTAAAAATGAAAAAACATTCTATTATTGTTGTGGGTGCAGGGTCTTTTGGCACAGCTCTTGCCCTTACATGTCACCGTGCACATCATCAAGTAACATTTCTTGTCAAAGACGCTTCTCA
>JAKBCM010000020.1 GCA_021807845.1 Pseudomonadota bacterium | reverse complement strand
ACGTCTTTCTAAAGATTTTGAGGTACTAACGGAGCGTGCGGAAAATTTTATCAGAATTGCAATGATGAAAATCACTCTGGGCGCGATTGCTAATGTTTAACCAAACGGCTTCTTACTATACAAAAATAAATGGCTCCTCTGTTTTTAAAAATAATGACGAGTCGATTTCTATTTGCTATTGTTGCACGGCCACCTAAAATATAAGTAAACACTGGGGAGTTCATTATGTGTGGGATCATGGGAGCTGTATCACATCGCGATATCAGCAAGGTGTTATTAGAAGGTTTGCGCCGGTTAGAATATCGTGGTTATGACTCTGCAGGTATTGCTGTTATTGATGGTCGTGCTCATCTGAAGCGGTTGCGAATTCAGGGTAAAGTTCAAGCTTTAGCTGATGCGATGACAGAAACTTCTGTTGCAGGGCACACTGGCATTGCACATACGCGCTGGGCAACCCATGGGAAACCTTGTGAAGCCAATGCTCATCCACACCTTTCTAATGGTGAAGTGGCCGTGGTTCATAATGGCATCATTGAAAATCACGAAGAACTTCGTCATTACCTGAAAGAATTGGGCTATGTATTCACCTCAGAAACAGACACAGAAGTAGCAGCACATCTCATCCATTATCATTACCAACAAGACAAATCTTTATTACATGCCGTGCAAGCCACAGCAGCACAAATGGAAGGCGCTTTTTCTTTGGGTGTCATCCATCAACAACATCCCAATGAGTTGGTGGCGATTCGTAAAGGCAGTCCATTGGTCATTGGTCTTGGCATTGATGAGCATTTTATTGCATCCGATGCGCTTGCATTGCGTTCTTTTGCCCAATCGGTCATTTATTTAGAGGAAGGCGATAGTGCCTTTTTGACGGCAAAATGTGTGGAACTATTTGATGTGCATAACACACGCGTCACGCGCCAGGCCATTCCTTTAAATGATGATGGTCAATCTGTGAGCAAAGGGCCTTATCGTCACTTCATGTTAAAAGAAATATTTGAACAAACCAAAGTGATTGCTGATACCTTAGAAGGGCGTATCACGAGTTTGGAGGTGTTGCGAGCAAGCTTTGGTGAGCGAGCCAGTGCTATTTTTCCAGAAGTAAAACAAATTCATATTGTTGCCTGTGGCACGAGTTATCATGCAGGTATGGTTGCTAAGTATTGGCTCGAGTCTTTGGCGGGCATTCCTACGCAAGTAGAGATAGCCAGCGAGTACCGCTATCGCGATGTGGTGGTGGGAGATCAAGTTTTATTTATTGCCGTCTCTCAATCTGGAGAAACGGCAGATACGCTCGCGGCTTTATTTAAAGCCCGAAAGATGAATTATTTATCTAGCCTTGCGATTTGTAATGTGGCGACCAGTAGCTTAGTCCGTGAGTCAGAGTGTGTGTTTTTAACCAGAGCAGGCATTGAGATTGGAGTGGCTTCAACCAAAGCATTCACGACCCAGTTGGCTGCTTTTTTGATGCTGGCTGCCGCTTTCTGTCACGATAGCCGCGCTGAAGAGGTATTGACAGAGTTGCAACAATTACCCGCTTTATGTGAGCGATTCTTAAAAATCAATCCCAGCATCGAAACGTTGGCCACACGATTTGTCAATAAAGCCCATGCTTTGTTCCTAGGACGAGGTGTGCAATATCCAGTGGCCCTGGAGGGTGCTTTAAAATTAAAAGAAATCTCTTATATTCATGCAGAAGCCTATCCCGCAGGAGAATTAAAACATGGCCCACTTGCCTTGGTGGATAGTGATATGCCTGTGGTTGCTGTGGCTCCCAATGATGAGCTACTGGATAAATTAAAATCGAATTTACATGAAGTCAGCGCTCGCGGAGGGCAGCTATTTGTGTTTGTTGATGATGCAGAAGTCTGGCCTGATAACGGCGCCTATTTAATTAAGGTGCCCAGCTGTGGCCATTGGATAGCCCCCATTGTATACACTATTCCTTTGCAATTATTGGCCTACCATGTGGCTGTAGCGAAAGGGACGGATGTTGATCAACCTCGGAATCTTGCGAAATCGGTCACGGTTGAATAGGGGCTTCTTTCTCCTCATATCATTGCTCTCATTCACAAAAAATTCAAAATATGATATTTTGTTTCTTTTTTTTGCAATTTTACTGATGAAGAACACTTTTTTTGAATATTTGCTGCTCTTTTTTATGCTGAGTTCAGCCAGCTATGCTGAATCGTCCGCACAAGAGCTCACTTTTGTGCATGACATGGCCCATACCTTTGATCATATTGCAGAAAACCCAATGATTTGGCCCGGAAAATAACTCTTTCATTCCCAGAAGAAGATAATGGTTAAATGATAAGAAATAGAGATATAATGAGCACGTTTTTTTTTAGTTTTACGGGGATCTGAATGACAAAAGAGTTGTTATCGATAGCGGCAACCATTGCTAAGGAACTCAAGGTTAAAGTTCCGCAGGTTGAAGTGGCTATTCGCCTTCTGGATGAGGGGGCAACGGTTCCTTTCATTGCACGATATCGTAAAGAGGCAACTGCAGGGCTTGATGATACTGCTTTACGTCTTTTGCAAGAACGGTTGCATTATCTTCGTGAATTAGAAGAACGCCGAGGTGTTGTTTTACAATCCATTCGCGACCAAGAATTACTCACTCCAGCATTAGAACAAGCCATCTTAACTGCTGACACCAAAACGCGTCTTGAGGACTTATATCTTCCCTATCGACCCAAACGTCGAACCAAAGCCCACTTAGCAAAAGAGGCGGGACTTTTACCTTTGGCTACAGCCTTGTGGCAAGATAAAACGGTTGTTCCTGAAGAATATGCTAAGTCTTTTATCAATAATGAGGCAGGGATTACAAGCATTGACGAGGCTTTAGAAGGCGCACGTCAAATCCTCATGGAGCAATTTGCAGAAGATGCAGAGCTCTTAAATGAACTACGTCAATATTTATGGCAGCATGGCGTTTTGACTTCAGAGAAAGTCAAGAATGATGCAAAAGATAAAAAAGGAATGGCGAATAAGTTTTCGGATTATTTTGCCTACCAAGAGCCGATTCATAAAATCCCCTCTCATCGAGGGCTTGCGCTGTTTCGAGGACGCAGGGAAGGGGTTTTAAAGTTGGCCCTGACCTTACCTCAGGATGTTTCATTTGGTGAAGAGCGCATTGCTTCGCACTTTCAGATCAGAAGAGAGGACTATCCGGCAGATAGTTGGTTGATGGAAACGGTGCGATTGACCTGGAAGGTAAAATTATTCGCCAAATTAGAGTTGGAATTGTTGAGTCGTTTACGCGAATCTGCTGATGAAGAGGCCATTCGTGTGTTTACTTGCAATTTAAAAGATTTGTTGCTGGCAGCGCCTGCCGGGCCAAAAATCACCATTGGGTTAGATCCAGGGATTCGAACAGGCGTGAAAGTGGTCGTGGTTGATGTGACGGGCCAATTGCTCGACTACACTACGGTTTTTCCTTTTTCGCCACAAAATGAATGGCATCAAACGATTGCAACTTTAGCCAAGTTGGCAGCAAAGCATCACGTCAATCTCATCAGTATTGGTAATGGAACAGGTTCGCGTGAAACAGAGCGGCTAGTGGCTGACATGATTAAAATGTATCCTGACTTGCATTTAACAAAAGTGATGGTCAGTGAAGCCGGAGCTTCTGTGTATTCTGCATCAGAATTAGCTGCTCATGAATTTCCTGATTTGGATGTGTCATTGCGAGGTGCAGTCTCTATCGCCAGACGTTTGCAAGATCCTTTGGCAGAGTTGGTCAAGATTGAGCCTAAGTCCATTGGAGTTGGACAATATCAACATGATGTGAATCAGGCTAGATTGGCTCGGAGTTTGCAGGGTGTGGTCGAAGATTGTGTGAATGCGGTTGGTGTTGATGTGAACACAGCCTCTGTTTCTCTATTAACCCACATCTCAGGACTGAATGAATCGCTTGCTAAGAATTTAGTTGAGTATCGTAGTCAGCATGGGGCTTTCCAAAATCGTGAACAATTAAAAAATGTCAATCGTATGGGGGAAAAAGCGTTTCAACAAGCGGCTGGATTTTTGCGGATCATGAATGGAGAAAACCCTTTAGATGCCTCAGGTGTGCATCCAGAGTCTTATCCTTTGGTTGAGAAGATATTGGCTGATCAGCAAGTGGATATTCGACGAGCGATTGGTAATCGAGAATTATTACAAGGCATTAACCGCGCAGATTATGTGGATGAGCAATATGGTTTACCCACGGTGTGTGATATTTTACAAGAGTTAGAAAAACCAGGGCGTGATCCGCGTCCTCAATTTAAAACGGCGACGTTTAAAGAAGGAATAGAAGACATCAGTCACTTACAAGAGGGCATGATTCTTGAAGGTGTCGTCAGCAATGTGACCAATTTCGGTGCTTTTGTTGACATTGGCGTGCACCAAGACGGCTTGGTACATATTTCTTCCTTAACCCATCGGTTTATTAAAGATCCGCATCAAATTGTCAAAGCGGGTGATATTGTCACTGTAAAGGTGGTAGAAATCGATCTCACTCGCCGACGAATTGGACTTAGCATGCGTCTTGATGAGAAGCAAGCACCCGTCCCTTCAAAAAGGATAGAAAAGCCACAAATCGTGCCTAAAACCAAGTCCTCATCTAAGCATCAACAGCACAAAAAAATAGAGCCGAAACAAAAATCTTCTGCGACTCCCAAAACAAGCATATTTAATACCGCTATGGCTGATGCTTTATCTAAACTGAAACGGAGTAAGTAATGACTTTGAACAATAGTGAAGTCACTATCCAAACCTTGGCCATGCCGCAAGATACAAATGCCAATGGCGATATTTTCGGTGGCTGGTTGGTTTCTCAAATGGATTTGGCAGCAGGTGTATTGGCTAAGAAAATATCCAAGGGACGCGCGGCCACTATCTCAATTCATTCCATGACGTTTTTAAAGCCTGTTCATGTAGGAGATATGGTGAGTTGCCATGTAGAGTTAAAAAAGCTAGGAAATTCTTCAATGACCATTGCAGTGGAAGCATGGACCGAAATTTTAGCCACAGGAGAAAAATATTGTGTGACAGAAGGCATTTTTGTATTTGTAGCGATTGATGATCAAGGACGCCCACGACAGATCCCAAAATCAAAATGACTCATAATCCTTCCGAACATTTGAAACAATGGATAGCCGAAATAGCTATTTTGTTTGAAAAAAATGAAGATCCTTCCTCAGAGCATTACTCTCTCTTTTTAGACGATCCAGAATTGGCTCTACAATTGGTAACCTTGATTAATGATCTGGATGAAAATGCCGTAGATGAACAGAAGGACTATTATTCGGCCACTGTCTTTGCGCTTGATATCTGTGTGGCTCAATTGCAAGTTGCAGCTGAGGGCGGTAATAAGAGTGCTGAAAAAAATCTGTCACAACTGATGTCGTCTTTGGCTCAAGCGATTGCAAGCCTCAAACACTCTTTAAGTTTTTGGTTACCCATTTTAAATGCGTTTTACGAAGTTCATGTCGAGTTGTCTAAAGAATTAAAAGAGGCCTATTTTCTGGTGGCGTCACAGGAAGATGATATGACCCCTGATGACGAGGCTTCTCATTTAAATTCAATGCGTGAACTCATTTTGGAATTATCTGATTTATCCGAGTATGACATTGCAGAAAATTTCTTTGCACAAAGCTATGCAATGCCTGCTGATTTTTTTACTGATTTGGTGATTGATTTATATAGTATTGCAGAAGGGCAAGAGATTGCTTTATTGACATTGTTGCACCCGAATTTTGAAGTGCGAGAGGTTGTGTTAGCAACGTTTGAGACGTTGATGGATACCATCATATTAAGTCCTGTTTCGCTTTCGCGTTTAAAAGCCATCAAATATTGGTATCCGAAGGCGTATCATGACCAGTTTGACCGATGGATCAGAGAGCAGAGAAAAAAAGGCGTGGTCTATCATCTTGATATCAATAAACCTAAGATTCACATTCAAGCGAGTGAAGTAGATGGCAGTGGCGCGCAAGGGATCTTTATTCATATCAAGACAGCAAGGAAGCACCGACTATGTGGTCTATTGTTTAAACAGGGCGTTGGGATCAAAGATGCGTGGATGACGCCCGTCATTTTAGCAAAAGACATCAAACGTTATATTGATGAAGCCTTTGAAGATAGCGTGATGTTACGAGAAGTGGATTTAGAGTATTTAAATAAGTTAACAGAGCATTTTCTGGCCTGGTCTATTGATGAAGGCCACATGCCTGATTTGCACTTATTAGAAATACAAGAAGCATTAGGGTTAGAGTGGCGCCCGTCGCACTTGGAACTGGATCACTTACTCGAAGAGCTTGCTATACAAATCAGCCCATTTACCCAAGAAAGCATCAATGCTTCATTCAAACGTTCAAAAACATGGCCTAAAAATAAGCGTTTTACTGAAACTTGGTACGTAGAAAATGCCTATATCGATAAATTAGTCAATCAGAATTCGAGTTTTATTGATGGGGTGAAAGTGTGTCGGATTGAAGAAGCCATGAAGGCCGTATTTGCCAATGAAATGGAGCAAAAACGTCAGAGATGGCTGTTTCATTTTTTATGGATAGCTTTGTGGATGAAGGCTTCTGCGCGTAAAAATGAAAAAATTTGGCAAGATAGTTTTATGATTGCTCATGCAATCTACAAGGGCGTGGCTTTGGATGCTATTCCCATCATGCATGAAATATGTCGCCAATCTGTGATCAACAGCATTGAAACCATGCAAGAGCGACGAACGCATCTCAATCGACACTGAGATTCTACTTACAATCTAAAAGATTAATTCATCATCAGCTAATTTATAAGCTTCTTGAATATTCTCCAACTGTTCTTCAACGACATTCAATTTACTAAAGCTTGCGATATGAAACAATGCTTGCCCTGCATGGACCAAAGGCAGCATATTGTCGCCAATAATAATGCCCGAAATCGGTGTCCTTAATTTGTATTCTTCTTGGCTATTCGGGTTGGCAATGATGGCAATGATTTGCCCTTTGCTGATTCTGTTGCCTGCTTTTTTGATGGGTCTAACAATTCCGCTGATGGGGGCTCTTATCCAATAACTGTCTCTCGAAATGGTGGGGGTAAATTTTTTAATATGATATTGGCTTTGTGGAATCATTTTTAAGGCCATCATCACGCTTAAAATACCATTGATGCCTGTTCTGATGGATAATTCATCAAAACGGAGAGCCTCTCCTCCTTCATATAATAGAAAAGGGATCCCTTGTTCATTGGCATATTCTCGCATAGAACCATCTCTAAACGTGGAGTGCAGAATCACTGGCACATTAAAAGAAAGAGCTAACTCTTCAATGCCCGGTAAATCAAGGTTTGCTCTGATTTGAGGTAAGTTAAAACGATGATTTGAACCGGTGTGTAAATCAATAACATGCGTACATTGAGATAATATTTGTTGACTGATGATGTCAGCAAGAATAGAAGAAAGCGATCCTTTAGGACTGCCAGGGAACGAGCGATTTAAATCTCTTCTATCTATCAAATAGCGCTGTTGATATAAAAAACCGTAAACATTAACAATGGGGATAGCAATGATGTTTCCTTTGATTCTTCTGATCCCTTTCTTTTTCAAAAATCGCCTGATGATTTCAACGCCATTGATCTCATCGCCATGAATGGCGGCTGTGATACACAGGGAAGGTCCTTCGTCTTTACCACAAATCACATGAATAGGTAAGCTGATGGGTGTCCAGTCATATAATTTAGGCATGGGTAAAAAGATGGTTTTACGCTCGCCGGCTTTGATTTTATCATCACCTATGACTATCCTTGTTTTCCTCATGCTTATCTCCTGACTGGCGTGATTCCTTCCAACTATTCATCATAACACAAAATAATTCAGCTGTTTTTTGTGCATCATAAATTGCTGAATGGGCTTCACTCTGATCAAAAGGAATGCCGGCGGCTTTGAGTGCTTTTGCTAAAACAGTTTGTCCATATAAAAATCCCCCAAGGGTTGCTGTATCAAAACAAGTAAATGCATGAAAAGGGGATTTTACGCCGGTGCGTTTGACTGCTTCTTTAATAAAGAGTAAATCAAACCAAGCATTATGGCCTACCAAAACAGCTCGTTGGCAGTGACTTTGTTTTAAGGCTTGGTTGATGGGGAGAAAGAGTTGCTCTAATGCTTTCTTTTCATGGATAGCAAAACGCAAAGGTTGGTAGGGATCGATGTGATTAAAAGCGAGTGATTTTGCATCGAGCTCGGCATTCTCGAACGGTAAAATATGTTCAAAGTGGCTTGCTCCTGGGACGAAATGACCCTCGCTATCTAGATCAAGTAAAACAATACACATTTCCAATAAAGCATGCTTCTCTGGCAAAACGCCTGCTGTTTCGACATCAACAACCACGGGTAAAAACCCGCGAAAGCGATGTTTCATGACTGTTGCATTGCGCACATCATGTGGGTTCATGGACACTCCATGCTAAAGTGCTACCAGCGGCAATAGGGATAACTTTATCTGTCCCAAAGGGCAGGCAACCTGGGATTTTTTGCTCTTTTTCAATCATTTCAATGTGATTCTTTGTGATGGGTAGCTGATAAAATTGGGCCCCGAATCGGCTCATGAAATCATTGAGTTTGTCTAGTTTTTCGCACTTGGCAAAAACTTCAGTATAGATGGCTAGTGCAAAAGGTGCAGAATAAATGCCAGCACAGCCACAGGCGCTTTCTTTCTTCAGTTGAGCGTGAGGCGCACTATCTGTGCCTGCAAAAAATTTAGGATTGCCGCTGACAGCGGCTTTTTGAATAGCCAGTTGGTCGTCTTCCTTTTTTAATATGGGCATACAATAATAATGAGGTTTTATCCCTCCAACCAACATATGGTTCCGATTGTATAGCAGATGATGAGGCGTGATGGTTGCAGCAACGGTTTCTGGCGCATCGGTGACGTAATCTACAGCTGCTTTGGTTGAGATATGTTCAAGTACAATTCTTAGTTTTGGAAACGCACGAACCATGGGCTTTAGATATGTTTCGATAAACAAAGCTTCACGTGCAAAAATGTCTCCATATGTCACCTCACCATGGATTTGTAAAACCAAGTTTTGATGCTCTAAGACTTCTAGTAAGGGATATAGCGCTTGGATGGAATGACACCCTTCAGATGAATGAGTGGTGGCGCCAGCAGGATATAGCTTGGCGCCAAGGATATAAGAGTCTTGTTTCAGTTCTTCAAGTTCTTGAGGAGGCATCTGTTCATTTAAGTAAAGCGTCATGTAGGGCGTGAAATCGGGCTTTGGGTTGAGTTGGTTTAGAGTATGTAAAATGCGTTGATGGTAATGTTTTACCGCTTTTGCTGATGTGAGCGCGGGTTGTAAATTGGGCATAACCAATGCTCGGGCAAAGTGAGTTGCTGTGCCAATAACGGTATAGGGCAAAATGTCTTGATCTCGAAAATGAACATGCCAATCATCTGGGCGATTCAGAATTAGGGTACGCACGATATCAATATCCTAACTAGGGATGTTTTAGCGAAGGATATCATGATTTGAAGTAAGGCTAGCAGTGAATTTGACAATATAAATTCAAAATGATGTAATCCTTGGTGTTTTTCTGGCAAATCAGTCTTATGGTGATATAACGGAAATGTAATCCTAAAAATAGAGTGGAGAAAAGCATGCTAAATCATAAAAAAACAGCCATCGCAGTTCTTGTCTTCGGCAGTAGTGCTGTTTTTGCTGGCACGATGGGTCCTGTTTGTACTCCTGGAGCAGTAACCGTACCTTGTCCCCGTTCAGGATGGGAATTTGGTGCACAAGCCTTGTATTTGCAAACGACAGAGCCAGGTGGGTATTATTACGGTGCAAATATTGTTGAAGCTGCAGTTACGGATAATCCTCCTATTTCTGCCCAATATCAAGGTGTGAGCAACTGGGGGTGGGGCTTTATGTTAGAAGGTGCCTACTACTTTAACACAGGTAATGATCTGAATCTGAATTGGTACCATATTAATCATGCTGTCGACGTTCAAGCCACTGGCGTTGATTTGGATGCTTATTTTTTTACCGATGTCACCAGTTATTCGATAAGACATGCGCCTCAGTGGGATGCAGTCAATCTTGAATTTGGTCAATTGGCTCATTTTGGAGATGTCCAAAACATCAGGTTCCATGCTGGTGTCGAATATTTACACTTGCAACGCACTCGCACAATATCAGCTCAATTAATTGACAACGATATTACTTATGCACTTACTGCTGAAGACCAATATAAATTTAATGGTTTTGGTCCACGGCTTGGTGCTGACTACACGTACAATTGGGGTAATGGGTTGTCGATGTATGCAAAGGGTGCAACTGCGCTAATGGTTGGTTCACAAAGCTTTGCGGGATCAGATTATATTACTGAATATGGCTATACCAGTACGGTAAGTGGTACAACAACAAATGTTGTTCCTGCATTAGAAGGTAAATTAGGATTGTCCTATGATTATGCGCTGGCACAAGGTGATGTGAGTTTTGATCTGGGTTGGATGTGGGTAAACTATTTCAATGGGTTACAAGGCCCCTATCTTTCCTCTGATGCAAGTAGAAATTCAGATGGCACAACGGTCCAGATCAACTACGCTTTGCAAGGACCTTATGTTGGTTTGAAATGGATTGGAAACCTGGCTTAATCACTAAGGTTCTTCTGGCTTTTGTAAACCCATCACCTTTCTGATGGGTTTTTTTATTTTATGATAAATAATTGGCAATGTTTACAAAATGATGGTCATCTACACCCTGTTAGTTATCATGAAGGTTCATAAATTTGCAACAAGCCTGTTGACAATAAGAAAATCAGGCTAGATAATCGTATCCATGTACGTTTTCGTATTAGAGCGATGATGGCGTACTGAAGTGAATACAAAGTTCTAACATGATAAACAACGGAAATCTAATAATAAAAAGTGGAGAAAAGTATGTTAAATCTTAAAAAAACAGCAGTAGCTGTTCTTGCTTTCGGTAGCAGTGCTGTATTTGCTGGTACCATGGGGCCAGTTTGCACTCCTGGTGCGGTCACAGTTCCTTGCCCTAGTACAGCATGGGAATTTGGAGCACAGGCACTTTATTTGCAAACATCGGTATCTGGCGCTAACTATTACGGAGCAAACATTGTAGTAGCTGCTGATCCAACAAATCCTGCTGTTTCTGCGCAATATCAAGGCGTTAGTCATTGGGGCTGGGGTTTTATGATTGAAGGTGCGTACCACTTTAACACAGGTAATGACCTTAATCTGAACTGGTACCATATCAACAATTCTAACGACGTTGGTGCTACAACTGCCAATTTAGACACACCAGCGCTACTTCACGTCAGCAGCTATACTGGATCAATTGCTCCTCAGTGGGATGCTGTGAATCTTGAGTTTGGTCAATTGGCACACTTCGGTGAGTGGAAAAACATTAGATTCCATGGTGGTGTTGAGTATTTACACCTACAAACAAAGGCATCTGTAAGTGGCGTATTCCAACCTGATTTCCCAGTGGTTACTAACAATACTTTTGCAGCTACTGCTGAATCTAAATTTAATGGTTTTGGTCCACGTATTGGTGCTGACTACATGTACAACTGGGGTAATGGGTTGTCTATGTATGCGAAAGGTGCAACAGCCTTGCTAGTCGGTTCACAAAGCTTTGATCTGAACAGATTCGACAGTGCTTTAGGCTACAATATTAGCGCTAATGGTTCAACAACCAATGTCGTTCCTGCATTAGAAGCTAAACTGGGTCTAGCATATGATTATGCAATGGCTCAAGGTGATGTGAGTATTGACCTAGGTTGGATGTGGGTTAACTACTTCAACGGCTTACAAGCACCAAATGTTTCACTCGGCGCAGGCGTTGGTGCAGATGGTTCAACAGTGCAATCAAACTATGCATTGCAAGGACCATACGTTGGCCTAAAATGGATTGGAAACGTTGCATAATATCGCAAAACTTAACATCCTATTTAAAACCCATCACTTTGCTGATGGGTTTTTTTTTGAAACAAATGTCTGTGAAGTTTGAACAGATAAGCTCTGGATTATTCAAGCTCGTGCCTGTGGGCATGCCGCCTCAAATTAGTCTATATTGTGAAATTTCTTTGTACATGACAAACATAGATTTTGTCATTCCTGCGCAAGTGGGAATCCATCTTTGTATGGGCTACAAATTTTGCCAAGAATAGATTCCAGCTTTCTTGGGAATGACCGGTCCAAAAATTGTCATGTGCACATGAAAACTTTCACACAGCGTAGTAAATAGACACACTGTCATATATAATCGCCCCCAAAGATAAAAATAAAAACAGGGTGTTTATTTATATGAAACCAAATCCATTGAGAAACGTTCTACGTCATCTGGAGTTATGCTCTGGATTCATTGAGTCTTGGGGTAAGGTACCCTATCAACACTTAGGCTCACTCACCGTTGGTCATATAAAGTGGGGAGTGGCAACATCGATTTTGTTCGCAAGTGTTTTTTCAACAAGTCTGATTGCAGCGCCTGACTCACAAAAAGAATTACAAATGGAAGTGAAACGATTGCAAGCGCAAACCATCCAATTGCAAAACAAATTGAATCACATCCAAAAAAGTTTGGTCAAAGAGGCGCATGTAAAAGATCTGAAATCGGCCAAAAAAGGAAAAAAAGGGGCAGCGAAACAAAAACCTGTTAAACCAACAGAAGCCTCAACTAATTATCATAAAAGTACGGTTGTGGTGCACCAACCAGACAATGATCCAGAATCGCTTGACTTTTATCCAACCGCATTAATTGCCGATCAACATGTGGTGACCTATATTGCAGGAACGCCAGTGGTGAGCTCACCCTATCTAGGAAGCCGCCCCGCTTTTGATGGCTCAGATTATATTGTCAATATTGCAAGTATTAATCGAGACATCAGATTAATGCAACAACGCCGCAGCCTATATCGTGCTTATGATAAAATTGGCTATCAAGCGCCTAATACTCCAATTATTGCCTTAAGTGGTAAATTAGAACCGGTTGCCACGTTTGGTGATCCTTTCAAGGGTGGCGCTAATGGCGATTTAACTTTGGGTAGTAATGAATTGGATGTTGCGGCAATTTTGAATAGCTCCGTCGAAGGATACATGTCGGTTGTGTATGATTCGTCGCCACCAGATGTGGGTGGGCAGCGTTTGTCAAACTCAGCGCTGGGTTTAAATATGGGTTTTGTCAACATTGGCAATTTAGATAAGACTCCGTTTTATTTCACCGCTGGCCAGATTTTTGTACCCTTTGGCAGATATTCAACAGCTATGGTGAGCGCACCCTTAACCACAGTGATGTCTCGAACCAAGGCGCGGCCATTTATTTTAGGGTATAAATCACAAACGGATACGGGACCCATTGCTGCAATTTATGGATTTAGAAGCGATACCACATTAGGAAATGGTGCAGCCGGAGGGGTCAATTTAGGTTATATCTATGATGCCACCTATTTCAATGGTGAAATTGGCGGTAGTTTCATCAGCTCGATGGATGATGCAGGTGGCATGCAATTTACAGGCGCAGCACCTGGGACTACATTTGGTGGATTTTCATCGATTACCAATGGAAGTGAAATGGTGAAAAAAATTCCCGCAGTAGGTGTCCATGGTACGTTACATGTAGATAGATTTAATTTTACCGCAGAATGGATTGGAGCAACCACAGCATTTAGACCTGAAGATTTGAGCTTTAATGGTCGAGGAGCTAGGCCACAAGCCTTACAATTAGAAGGTGGTATGACCTTTAGAAATTTTGACAAACCTGCGTCAATTGCACTTGGTTATCAATGGTCTCAGGATACTCTAGCGTTGAATCTACCCAATCGGCGCATTGCTGGGGTATATAATATTTCTATTTGGAAAGACACCGTAGAAAGCTTAGAGTATCGTCATGACATCAATTTTAGAAAAAATCAATATGCCAATGGCGCATCAGCACCGGATTATACCAATGCTAATACGATAAGTCCGGGGGGATCAACAGATACCTTGTTGGCGCAAATTGCAGTGTATTTCTAAAAATGAGTATGCGGTTACATGTCACATGCGAAAGGTGAATGGGGTGTTCGTTTGCAATTCATCACTTTTCCACTCCCTTATGGCCTTAGCTCGGTAGATGGTTGTGCTTGAATGTTTGGCATTTTAATGCAATGCCAGTGACTCGAGTTTAGCCATTTTTCCCTAATCCGTTCGCCCTGAGGAGCGTGCGTAGCACGCGTCTCGAAGGGCTTTCTAAGCAGCTAAAGTGAGCTGATAGAGCAAGGAATCAATTTTTTCTTCTGAGC